>CAKKST010000097.1 GCA_919903585.1 Nitrospiria bacterium
ACTTAATTCTTGCCCTCTTTACAAACTGCCTGTCCACAAGCTGCATTGATAATATCCCTACTAATGCCATATTGTCTTTAAAGCCCGCTGCAAGATTTTTTTTGCATTTATTAACGAGCCTCTCAACTGATTGAGGGCTAAAATATCCGTTCTCTTTTATGCTTCTTTGAGAGAGCAAATCCTCCACATAATCGGGAGCCGTGCCATTGCCAAAAAAACTCTTGCTGTCAGGCGCCATATATGGCTGTTTTGTCCTTTTAACAATGTCTTGCGGCAAATGTTTGCCGAGCGCCTTCTTTAATATATATTTTTCTTTTAACACCTTCATTTTAAAATTCGGCGGAATAGCACAGCAGAATTCCACTACCCTGTGGTCAAGGAATGGAAACCTTCCCTCAACAGAATTAGCCATTGCCATCCTGTCGCCCTGAGAGGAGAGGATATACCCCGGAAGGAGGTTTGCTGTTTCAATATACTGTGCCTTAGAGAGCCAGTCCCATTTATTAAAATCCCTGCTCAGGGTAGCCCTTAATTCTTCCACTGGATTATAGCCCTTTAAAGTCTCCTTTATCTCATTGGAGAAGAACTCTTTTATCTTGGATGTTGTCTCCCAGCGCGGGAGATGAGAAAAGAACTCATCTGATATCTCAGAAATACCTGTCTTAAAGAATGCCTCAAGATAGAACTTTGACTGGGTCTGCATTGCAGGCAGGTACGGGTACAGCCTCTTTAAAAGTAATGGCCTGAATTTAGAATCAGGCATCTTTGCCCAAAATCTCCGTATCTTTGCCTCTTTAAATATATCGTATCCTGCAAGCACCTCATCTGCGCCCTCGCCTGTCAGGACAACCTTTATACCATTGTCCCTGACGAGTTTGGAAAGGAGATACAATGGCGCAGGCGCTGTGCGGAGGATCGGCTTTTCTGTATGCCAGATAACATCCGGAAAGACCCTTGCAATATCAGAGTTTTTGCATATCACCTCTCTGTGATCTGTGTTCAGATGATTTACGAGGCTCCTCTGATAGCTGCTTTCATCGTATGCCTTGTCCTCAAAGGCGACAGAGAAGGTCTTTAAGGGCGATCCTGTATATTTCCTTATTAATGCCGTTGTAATGGATGAATCAAGGCCGCCGCTCAGATATGCGCCTACAGGCACATCTGACCTTAATTGCAGCCTTGTGGAGTCTATCAGAAGCTCTTCTAATCTCTCTGCATAATACTCCTCTGGAAGATCAGTGTATTCTCCTTCTTCAGGGAATTTCAGATCCCAGTATCTTTTTACATCTATCCTGCCGTCCCTTATTATCAAATAGTGGGCTGGCGGCAGTTCCATTATATTCTTGAAGATAGTCCTCGGCGGGATGGCGCCCCAGAAGGTGAATATCTGATCAAGCGCAAAAAGGTCTATCTCCCTTGCAACCTCTTTATTGAGAAGGATGGATTTTATCTCTGAGCTGAATATAAAGGAATTGTTCACTGCTGTATAAAATAACGGCCGTATACCCATCCTGTCCCTTGCGAGCATTAATTCATTATGCCTCTTATTCCAAATGGCAAAGGCAAACTGGCCGTTTAGATGATCCACACACCTTGAGCCATATTCTTCATATGCATGTATTATTACCTCTGTGTCTGATTTTGTATAGAAGGTGTGGCCTTTATTAATAAGTTCTTCGCGAAGTTCAAGATAGTTAAATATCTCGCCATTGAATATAATCCAGATGCTTTTATCCTCATTATGCATGGGCTGCTGGCCTCCGGAGAGGTCAATGATACTAAGCCTGCTGTGGCCAAGCCCGATCTTTTTATCGTTATAGAAGCCAAGCTCATCCGGCCCGCGATGCGACAGGGCCGCAGCCATATCCCTGATCAGGTCAGGATCTATGGGGTCGGTCTTTTTAAAATTTAATTTTCCGCAGATGCCGCACATATGTTCTAAGTGTTGCGAGTTGCGGGTTACGAGTTGCGGGTTCTGTTCCAAAACACGAAACACGGAACACGAAACCAGTTTCAGGGCTTGCCTGCCTGTCGGCAGGCAAGCTTCCGCCATCAAGGCCGCATGGGCCTTCAAAAAGAAAATATAGATTAGCCGCCAATTGCATCACTCTTTGAGCTTTTGAACTGTTTATTGGCTATGTTTACATAAGGGTCAAGGGGCATGGGTTCAGGGTCATAAATCAATCCTTGCTTACACTTTAAACCTTGTCTTTGACCCTTGACCCTCTGACCCTTATCTAATTTACTCTTCCTACCTTCTCTGCCTCAACAACTACCCTCGCCTGATAGGAAATAAGATTCAAGAGTATAATAACCCTCTCGGAATCCCTTACATCCTCAAAGATACCCTCTAAATCCTTGAATATCCCCTCACGAATTATTACCCTGTCCCCTCTATTAAAAAGGCCTTTGCTTATCTGGACAAAATCACCTTTCATTCTCGCCCTGATTGCCTCTATAATCTCATCCTCAACTGGAACAGGATACTCCCCATAGCTGACAATATCCCTGACCCCCTTTGTGTATCTAATCCTCCTAAAATGCTCCATTGGATTGTATCGGGCAAAGAGGTAGCCCGGGAAAAGGCCCTTCTTCTCATTTATCTTTGGATAGAAGGCCTCAATTCCGAGATGTGTTATCATCTTCTCTGCAATATCCTCTTGTCTCGGTTTTGTATTAACAGCATACCAGTAAAAATTATCCATCATTGGGTATTCCCTTCCTTTATCATGACTCTTGTGTTTTTCATTATACTAAAGCAAACAGTGTGCCAGATAGTGCATAGTATGCAAGATAAGTTAAAAAGCAGTGGTAATTAATCAGATATTCGGAGCAGAGCGTTACTATAACTCATTGAAAAGACAATTAAAGTTCTAAGGGTAACACTCTGAAATAAAAAACCTTTAGGGAAGGATTAGTTTAGGTTTTATGGTGGATATCCTTCTCCCTCAAGGCAAACTCTTTCTATCTTTCTGCTAAAAGTGTGAATAAAAATACCACTTTTTATCTCACTCTGCCCATGCCCTTTCTGCCCTTTCCCCCTTTGATATCCCCTAATATCTCCTTTACCTGTCCTCTCACCTCTGGAATAGCCCTGCTTCCATCTATTATATAATCAGCAAACCTTACCTTATCCTTTAGCGGCATCTGAGCCTTTATCCTCTTTATCGCCTCATCTTCTGTTAATCCATCACGTTTCATAAGCCTTATAATCTGTAGCCCCTCGTCTGCATAGACCACAGCAACCTTATCCATTTTTTTATATGCGCCAGTCTCCATCAACAGGGCAGCATCAAAGATAATAACTGCATCAGGGTCATTCTTTATAATTTTTGCCTTTATCTCGCCTGCCCTTTCAAATACATGTGGATGAACAATTGAATTTAGCAGCCTTCTCTTCTTTTTATTACCAAAAACAATCTCTCCAAGTCTTCTGCGGTTTATTGAACCGTTCTTATTAAGTATCCCTTTGCCAAAATTCTTTACTATTTCACTCCATGCAGGCCTCATTGGTCTAACCGCATCTCTCGCAAGGAGATCGGCATCAATTATATATGCGCCGAGCCTCTTAAATATTGCTGATACCGTACTCTTACCGCTGGCAATGCCGCCTGTTAATCCTATCAGAGTCATATTAAGTTATTTTAAGAAGTATAATCGTGATATTATCAATACCGCCGTTTCTATTGGCAGTATCCACTAATTCCCTGCTGGCAGCCTGCATATCATTTATATTACTTTTTACTATCCTCAGGCCATCTTCATCCGTCACCATGTTTGTAAGCCCGTCTGTGCAGAGGAGATAGGCATCCCCTGCCTCTGCCTTCACTGCAATTATCTCAACCCTGAGGCCTGCCTCTGTCCCCAATGCCTTTGTAAGGACATTCTTCATGGAATGGTTTTTTGCCTCCTCAATAGATAGCAGGCCATGTTTTACCTGTTCATAAACAAGGGAATGATCCTCTGTAATCTGCCTTATCGCACCGTCCCTTATCAGATATGCGCGGCTGTCGCCCACATGCCCGATATATAAATATGGTTCAGCAAAGAGCGCTGCAACAATGGTGGTTCCCATGCCGTATAATCTTCTATCCCTTAAGCTCTCCTTTAATATACGGCTGTTTGCAAGCCGTATAGCAACCTCCAGCCTGTTCTCGTCCTTAGACCTTGCCTCGTCTATTTCAAATGGCCATGTAATATCCTCTTTGCCATTGGAAAAGGCAATAAACTCACTAACGCTCTCCACTGCCAGCCTGCTCGCCACCTCACCGCCTGCATGGCCGCCCATTCCATCTGCAACCACAAAAAGCCCTGTATCCTGAAAAAGGCCAAAGCTGTCTTCATTTATCTTCCTTTTTTTGCCGATATCTGAAAGGCCGAAAGACTCAATTATCATTTATTCTCCAGTAGGGGCGTTTTATTAAAATACCCTTATGCCAATACTGTACTAACCAGTTTTTGAAATAATATCATATAGATTATTATTGTCAAGTAGAAGGGGCGCAAGGCATCGTGCCATTACTACGATATCACAAGCCCTTACATTGACGGAAGATAATCGTTATGTTAAACTAAAATAAGAATATATCTGGAGAAATCTATGCCCTTTAATATCCCCTTTGGAAAATACTATCTTACTGAGAAAATCGCAACCGGCGGTATGGCAGAGCTTTACAGGGCAAAGAGGATAGGCGTTGCAGGCTTTGAAAAGCTTCTGGTAATTAAGAAGATCCTTCCCCACCTCTCCCACCACGAGGAGTTCGTCTCCATGTTTATTAATGAGGCAAAGATCGCTGCCCAACTTACACATCCCAATATTGTGCAGATATTTGACCTTGGAAAGATTGAAAATTCCTATTATATTGCAATGGAATATGTCTGGGGAAAGGATCTCAAGGCTGTATTAAAAAAGGGGCGGGAGAGGAAGCTGCCTGTTTCAATAGAGCACGTTGCCCAGATTATAAGCAAGGCCTGCGGCGCCCTTGATTATGCGCATAAGAAGAAGGATTTAAAGGGTAATGAGTTAAACCTGATTCACAGGGATGTGAGCCCCCAGAATATACTCATCTCCTACGAGGGTGATGTTAAGATCGTTGACTTCGGGATTGCAAAGGCAGCATCCACAACCTCTGATACACGTACAGGCGTATTAAAGGGTAAAATAGCCTATATGTCCCCGGAACAGGCATGGGGCAAGCCGATAGACAGGAGATCAGATATCTTCTCACTGGGCGTTGTCTTTTATGAACTCCTGACAGGTGAGATGCTTTTCAAGGGCGACACAGATTTAAACACACTGGAAAAGGTACGGGATGCCCATGTAGCGCCGCCTACAAAGTTTAACAAAGAGGTTCCTAAGGAGATTGAGGATATACTTCTCAGGGCATTAGCAAAGGATGCTGAAAAGAGGTATCAGTCCACCGCTGATATGCAGGGCGACCTTGAGACATTTATGCATGCAAATAAGACATCCCCTGGCACGTTAAATATCCAAAACTACATGCATACCCTCTTCAAAGATGAAATAGCCGCAGAGGCAAAATCGCTGGAGGAGGAGGATACTATTGTCTCTACACACCTTGAAAAGACAATGGCTGCTCCATTGCAGGGGGCGAAGAAGGCCGCTCAAAGGGAGATAAAGAGAGCAGAGCCAGTAAAGGAGTCCGCGCCGGCAGCCCCAAAAAGGAAAGAACCAAGCCTTCTGAGATATATATTATTAATTGTGCTCCCTCTTTCTATTGGTGTACTCTTTTTTGCAAGACCTGAGTTCCTATTGCCCATTAAGGATGCCATGATTGATTTAAACATATTGCAAAGGCCGCCTGCTGCGGAAAAACCGGCAGCAGCATCCCCGCCTGTAGAAAACCCGGCAGAAAAGGCCGCATCAATGTCTCCTTATGCAGAGGAGGCAAAAAAAGAAACGCCAGCGCCCAAGAAACCTGAGGTAATCAGAAAGACTGAGGATAAGCCCCTTGCTGATACAAAAGAGGCAAGGGATGTTAAATATGGCTCAATAGTGATTGAGTCTACACCAAAAGGGGCAGATATATCCCTGAATAATAAAGATACAGGGCTAAAGACGCCAGCAAGCATCCAAAACCTGAAGGCGGGTGAAAGGCATAATATAAAACTAACACTAAATGGATATAAGGATTGGAGCGAGAATATACTGCTAAAAGAGGATGAGAAAATAAACATATCGCCGCAGCTAAAAAGGTTATACGCCAGCGTATTAATAGACTCCAAGCCGGAGGGCGCAGCTATATTCATAAATAATCAGGACACAGGAAAAAAGACGCCCATAACCTTCTCAGAGATAAATCCGAATGAACCGTATAATATAAAACTCCATCTATACGGATACGAGCCATGGGGCAAGACCATAACTCTAAAAGAGGAAGAGTACAACATCCTATCGCCTGCACTTGTAAGGCTTTATGGCAGCCTTACAATAAATGCCATCCCATGGGCAGAAATCTATATTGAAGGTGAATCAAAGGGGCCGACGCCATTAGCAGGATTGAGACTGCCTGTGGGAAAGTATTCGGTAAAGCTTGTGAACCCGGAACTAAAGAGCGAAAAGACAGTTGAAGTTAAGATTGAACCAAATGAAACAGCAAAGGTTGTTGTGGATATGAAGCAGTGAGAAAAGATGAAGCGGAGAATGGGAGAAAGGGAAAAACCTATTATTAAGATATCAACTATAGTATGCCTCTTCTTTATTTTAATCACCTGCCACCTATCTGCCCTTGCCTTGGAGATTGACCTGAATGCAAAGAGGCAATTTGATGAGGCATCAGAATTAATAAGGCAGGATAAGATTGATGATGCTATAAAGGGATTTAAGGCGCTCCTTGCCGCCCATCCAAGCTCACCATTTTCTGAACATGCCCACTACTGGATAGGAAGGTCCTACTGGATGAAGAAGGACTACGACTCTGCATTAAGGGAATTTACAATTATTACCACAAGATTCCCGGACGGGGTCAAGGCAGCAGATGCCCAGTTTGAAATCGGGAACTACTATTCTATTATAGAAAATCCAAAATATGACCTGAACAGGGCGATTATTGAGTACCTCAAAATACCGCAGAGATATCCTAACAGCCATGTGGTTGATGATGCCAGATATTACGCTGCCCGCTCCTTAATAGAGCTTTCAAATTACGAACAGGCAATAGGTGATTTTAAGAATATAATAGAAAAGAACCCTCAGAGTGAATTTGCTGATGATGCGCACTTTTATATCGGCCTCTCATACATTTATTTAAAGGAATATCAAAGGGCAAGAGATGCATTTCAGGTGTTCAAGGAGAATTATCCCTATAGCAACTATTACAGACAGGGCTCACACCTCCTCTCCCTCCTTAATAAGGCTGTCTCAAATACAGCGCCAAGGTACACGAAGACAATCGGCGAGAAGGGGAAAGGGGCTGGCAAATTCTCTGAGCCCAATGGGGCCTACTGTGATGAAGCTGGAAATCTTTATATATCAGAGGCAGGAAATCAGAGGATTCAAAGGATAACTGAAAAGGGCGAAGCCCTTGGAGAGATAGGCAATCCCAAAAAAGGCGAGACAGTCTTTAAGAAACCTGTGGATGTCTGGGTAGACAAAAATGATGCTATATATGTGATTGACGCAAAACTGCTAAAGGTATATAAATTTGACAGCAGCGGAAAGATCATCCTTGCCTTTGGAAAGGACAAAAAGGAGGATGAATTCAAGGAGCCGTCCTCCATTGCAGTTGATGATGATGGATATATCTATGTAGCAGACAGGGGCAGCAACAGGGTTTACAAGTTTGACAGAGCAGGGAAATTTTTATTCACCTTTGGTGATAAGGGGAATAAGGAGGACAGACTAAAAGAACCGTCAGACATTGCCATTGACATAAGAGGGAAGATACTTGTAGCAGATACAGGCCGCGGCAGGATCATGAAATATGATAAGGATGGCCGGCTGCAGCAGCAGTTTAAAGCAACCTCAGAGGCAGGCGGGCTAAAGGAGCCGCTCTCAATTGCAGCAGACAGGCTGGGCAATATCTATGTCCTTGATATAGGACGTGATAATATCCAGAAATTTGACCGCGATTTCAAATTCCTTCTGGAGATCAAAAACGAAAAAAAGAAGCCCAAGGTAATAGACAGCCCGGGAGGCATTACAGTCTGCCCCAATGGGGAGATATTTATTTCAGATAAATCAGAACACAGGGTTTACAAGCTGGAATAATCTTATGATAAAAGAAAAAACGATAATAATCTTATTCTTAATATTTACAATTCTCCCGGCTCTCACCTCCTTTGCCGAAACAGGAGAAGACCTCCTCACAAAGGGCATTGAGAGCTACAATAGCGGAGATTATTCCAACACACAAAAACTCCTCACAAGGGCAATCCCCCTGATAAAAGAAAAATCAAAGACTGTGGAGGCGCACAAATACCTTGCCTTTGTCTATATTGCATACGGTGAGAATCAAAGGGCGCACAATGAATTTATTGAGGCTCTAAAGATTGATAATACCTTTCGTCTGGACCCAAAGATGACATCACCCAAGATCATGGAGGTATTCAGAAAGGCAAAGGCAGAAATAGTTTCTGAAGGCGCCATATCAATAATCACAAAACCAGAAGGCGCAAAGGTCTATCTGAACGGGAATCTTATTGGTGAAACACCGCTGAAACAGGATGAGATAGTTGCAGGGGAGCACAAAATCAGTATTAAAAAGCGCGGCTATGAGCCGATTGAGGCAGGCATCACAGTTAAGGATAAGATTCTGACAAACATTGAGCACACCCTCACAGAGGCAACAGGCATCTTAAATATCAACACCGCTCCGGGTAATGCAGCAGTAATTTTTGATAATGAGTCTATAGGCAATGCGCCCCTCAAGATAAAGAATGTTTCCAGCGGCGCACATACGATTAAGATTTCAAAAAAGGGATATAACGACCTTGTCAAAGATCTGGCCTTTAGCAAAGGAGAGGAAAAGGCGCTGACAACAGCATTAAAAAAGAGGGTTGTACTTTTAGGCCCATTAACTGAAAAAGACCAGCAGGCGGGCGCTGCTACAGCGAAAAACCTTATTATAGAAACACTCAGGGATCTGCCTTTTCATCAGATTATCACTGTGCCAGAGGAAAAGGAAGCAGAACTCCTTGGCCAATACAGTATCACCCTCGCAGCGCTTACAGACCATCTTCATCCGCTTCCAAAAATAGGGAGTCAGCGGCTCCGCGAGGCATCTGAAAGATTAAACTCTGAGCTATTTATCATAACAGGAATCATAAAAGATAAAACAGGCCCAAAGCTCCTCTTTGGCCTCTTTCACAGCGAGATGGAAAGACCTGATATGATTATCATAGACATCCTTCAGGAGGATGTAAAACGGCCTCTTATTAAAATCAAAAAGGCCTTTGAACTCTCGCTGGATACCTTCTTTAATAAATCATTGCCTGTAGAAATCAGACCCCCATTGGCAAGGGAGGATGCGGGTGGAGTTGATCTGTTTTTTAATCTTTTTGTTGACAGAATAAATGAAATGACAAGGGATAAAGAAACAGCAGGCTACGGTTATCTGAATCTCGGCAGCTACCACCTTCACCTCAAAAACTGGAAAGAGGCAATTGCTGCCTACAATCAGGTTGCACTCAGCAATAAAGAGGGGCTCGGCAAAGGGACAGCCATTTTCAGGATTGGAGAAGTTTATGAGAGTCTTGGCTACTGGAACGAGGCAGCGGAATATTACTACAGGGCAATGGCGCAATTTCCCCAGAACACCCTTATCAGCAATCAGGGCGAGGCCGTCTCATCCGCCGCACAGAAGCGGCTAAAAAGGCTCCGCTCGCTGGGGCTGATTAGAGAAAGGTATTAATAACACCTTACCATTTGCCATTTCCACCTTGGCTTTTTTCAAAAATTGCTATATTCCTGCTTTTTTCTGTAATAAATCCTTGAAAGCGCCTCTGGGCTTACCCTAAAGAAGTATAGGAGCCGCAAAGACCACATCAATATGATTGTCCTTACTATCCCCTCCTCCTTCCACTTCCTCGCAGAGGTTATAACCATATCTTTCAAACAGGCAAGGCTTCCTGCCTTTTTCATCCTTTTACTTAGTTCTATATCCTCCATCAAAGGGACTTCTAAATAGCCGCCTATTTTTTTGAAAATATTTTTTCTGATAAAAATTGCCTGATCGCCTGTGGATATGCCTGTTAAACGGGAACGCCAGTTCATCAAAAATGCAATCAGCTTAAAAACCAACCTACCATCATCAAATCTCACATCAAACCTGCCGCCAATAATCTCAGGGTCTTTTAATGCCTCTTGTATTTTTATCAGACCGTCCTCTAAAAGGATGGTATCAGCATGAAGAAAGAGGAGTGCCTCTCCTTTAGCAATCTCTGCCCCCCTATTCATCTGACAGCCCCTCCCCTGCTTTATATAGGATAACAGTGTGATGCCTCTGTTTTTCACAATCTCGGCAGTATTATCACTGCTCCCGCCGTCAATAACAATAATCTCTTTTTCGCCATTTAAACGTTCAATATTTTCCAATGCACTGCTAATATGTTTCTCTTCATTTAATACAGGGATAATAATACTTATCATTGCCTTACGCCTTTTTGGCATTAACAGCAGAGGTGTTTCCTTTAAACCTTTTATATACAAGAGGGATAATTATAAGAAGCATCAAAAATGCGAGGGCAATGGCAAACCTCCATGAGCGGATATCCATAATAGAATTTGCAAGATTCACATAGGCAAAAGAGCCTGGTATTATGCCTATCAACGTTGCGAAGAAAAAGTCCTTAAATCTTATTTTTGACAAACCAGCGCCATAGTTTACAATATTAAATGGAAAGAGCGGAATAAGGCGGACAAAGAGGACTGCCTTTAAGCCGTGCCTTTCAGCGCCATCATCAAAGACCTTTAATCTGCCCTTTAAAAAACCTTCTATAAAATCTCTGCCGAGATGCCTTGCTGTTAAAAATGCAGCAGAGGCGCCAAGTGTTGCGCCTATAACAGTATATATAGTCCCATAAAAAACTCCAAAGGCAACGCCTGCAATAAAGCTGATAAAGGTTCCCGGAACCATAAACACAGGAGCAATGGAATATATTGCAATGTAGATTAATGGTGAGAGTACGCCAAAGGAGAGGACAAAGGCCCTTATTGTCTCTGGCCTTATATTCGAGCCTGTTTCAGTAAACCTGAGAAATGCCAGAGCTGCAAGGATTAAAGAAATTAGAAGTAAGAATTTTATATTTTTCATCTTTTTTTCAGCAGCACGATGGGCCGCATGTTGCCTCGCTGCCGCTTTCTGTGTCTATTATTAAAAATTTGCCTGCATAAGGCAGTCTTGATAATTTAAATATAGTATCAGTACACACCTCCACCATCTCGCCCCTTTTAAATTCATGGTTGTCGTCATCATGCACAGATGAGAATGGGCCGAGATATACTGCATAGTGGCCGATATATAGGCATCTCTTGCCTTTCCTGAATTTGAAGCCGCGAAGGGTAACAGAATAAAATTTTATTCCCTCCACCTCTTTATAAAAATCCCTTTTTAATATCTCTATGCCGTAAAAACCAGCGTCCTTTGCAAGCCTTAAAAATTCTTCTTGCGTAACTGAACCTGATATGCACTCACCCCAAAGTTCTTTATCCCTTTTTATCTCCTCCGGCGCCTCTTTATCTGACACAATGTCTGATATTACAAATCTTCCGCCTGTCTTTAATACCCTGTAAATCTCCTTAAACACAGCATCCTTGTCTGTGGATAGGTTTATAACACAGTTTGATGTAATTATATCAGTGAAATTATCATCAATCGGTATATCCTCAAGAAAGCCATAACGAAAATCAACATTGCTGTAGCCGAGATTCGTTGCAATTGTGTTAAAAAACCCCTTTGCCTTCTCCAGCATCTCCTCTGTCATATCAACGCCAATAACCTTGCCAGAGGGACCAATCTTTTTTGCAGCAATAAAACAGTCAATGCCGCCGCCTGAACCGAGGTCAGCCATTATCTCGCCCTCCATTATCCCTGCAATGGCAACGGGGCTGCCGCAGCCATAAGATATGGAAAAGACCTCTTCAGGGATATGGCTTATATCTTCTGGGGTATATGTTACAGGGCAGCAAAGCTCTTTCTTTGGAGCAAGTGCTGCAGCAGAGTAGAAGCTCCTGACATCATCGCGGGTAACCTCTCTATTATTTTCCATCGTTTTTATCTCCACCCGCCATCATCTGCGGAAAAATCAAAAATTAAATATCAAAAATTAAAATTACAATGCAAAATTCAAAAAGGAAATCCGAAAGAATTTTAAATTTTAATATGTAATTTTGCATTTTTATTTTTGAATTTTAATTTAACCATTATAAGTCTGAAGAGGGCATTATATCCTTAGCCTTCAGAACCTTTTTACTTAATAATTGACTCAAAAGTATATATCCTCCGCAAGGAATCTTTTTTTCTCCGTGATAGCTCTCATCCCTGAATGCACAGCCGTCAATAACAAAATCACATTTTTTGCAAAGGCGCTCTTTTAGCAGTTCATCAAAGGGATAGTCTGAAAGAGTGAAGTTTGTTATTTCTAATATCCTTGCCTCATTAATCTTTTCCTCTCCGACCAGGTTCAGGACAAGGTCAAAGCCTCTGCACGCAAGGGCCTCGTCCTTTTCAGGCTTATAGAATTTACAGAAGTTCTTGCAGATAATATCAATGGCCTTATTTTTATTCACAATTAACCATTTTATTTATTGTTTTGTCATTCCTGCGTGTTTCTGGCAGGAATCCAGTCTTTTTTAGATTCCCGCTCAGAGACTCTGCGGGAATGACGCTTATGGTAATTTTAGAGTTTTTCAGCAGACTGTTAGAAAAACCAACCTTTTTTCAGCGCCTCTTGAATCTTTTCCATTATTGTCGACGAAGGGTAGTCATAGCCATGAAAATCGTATTTCCTCTTGCCGTCCTTATCAATCATAACAACCAGATTAACATGCCCTATATCGCCGTCCGGGCCTTTTATGGCCACTACCCTGTAATCCCTCAGCACACTGTCAATCTCAGCCTGAGAGCCTGTTAGAAATGTCCAAAATGAGGTATCTGCCATTTGATCCCCTGCATATTTCTTAAGCGCCTCAGCCGTATCCCTCTCCGGATCAACGGTTATGGAAATAAGGGCTGTCTGCTTTTTAAGCTTATCTTTAAGGTCAAGCTGAATCTCTTTGAACTTTAATACGAGCGGAGGGCATGTGCCTTTGCAATTTGTATAGATGAAGTTTATTAATACGAGCTTTCCCCTGTAATCCTTAAGGCTCACCTTCTTGCCATTCTGGTCTGTGAGCGTAAACTCAGGGGCAGGCTCCTTGTCCTTCCTCTCAACATTCCCTGTTATATCAAGGACACCTATCTGGGGTTCATCTTTTGTACAGGATGTTGTGATGAAGAATATTAAAACAATAAACACAAAAAATCTTCCCATTATACCGCTCCTCCCATAACCGTATCTATCAGCTCTACTATCGCCCTTCTTATATCAGGCTCATCTGTAAGCGGCTCTGCGAGGGATGCCTCACATGCCTCCTTTGGCGAAACGCCTGAGACAATAAGCTGTCCTGCATATATTAAAAGCCTTGTGCTTGCACCTTCTTCCAGTCCCTTGTTTTTAAGGTTTCTAATCTTCTCGCCGAGCGTGACAAGGGATTTTGCAGTCTCTGCATCCACGGCTGATTCATGCCTTACAATCTCCATCTCAAGCTCCTTTGGCGGATAATCAAAGGTGAGGGAAATAAATCTCTGCCTTGTGCTCTGCTTGAGATTCTTTAATATATTCTGATAACCGGGATTAAAAGAGACAACGAGCATAAAACCCTCTGCTGCCTTTAAGACCTCTCCCCTTTTCTCTATGGGTAATATTCTTCTGTCATCTGTGAGCGGATGGATTACAACTGTTGTATCCTTCCTCGCCTCCACAATCTCATCAAGATAGCATATTGCGCCAATGCGGACTGCCTCTGTAAGAGGGCCGTCCGACCATGCCGTCTCGCCGCCCTTTATCAGATACCTCCCAACAAGGTCGCTGCTCGTTAAATCATCATGGCAGGAGACAGTAATCAGCGGCCTTTTTAATTTATATGCCATGTATTCCAGAAACCTTGTCTTACCGCATCCTGTCGGCCCTTTTAACATTACAGGAAGCCTATTTTTATATGCAGCAGTGAATATCTCAACCTCATTGCTGTGAGGCATATAATACGGCTCTTTTTCCATCTTGTATTCTTTAACCTTTACTGCCTTTGACCCTATTGCTGTTTTTGGCAAGTTTACCCCTATCTTATGCGGGGGGCGAGGCGCCGCCTCGCCCCTGCTGCTCTCCCCTTGAAATTAAATAGGTATATTATAGCAAAAAGTGTAAACGGGTTCTATTATTTCTTTTCACCCTTTATCAATGACACCAGCATATTCCACACAAAGGATGCGCCGCCTGCAATTGCAACAAGGCCGCCGATGCCCATAATCCCCATGCCGATAAACTTCCCGATATTATCAAGCACCTGATCAGAGCCATACACCTTTCTCTGGACGCCATGTGAGCCCGCAAGGAACATGCCTAACATGAATAAGAGCAGGCCGAGTCCGTATAAATATGGCTGTATGCTGCCGAGCCTTTTATAGTATATCTCCCTTTTTAAAGAAGGCAGCATGCGATAGGCAATGCCCATAAAGGCTATTGTAACACCGCCGACTGCGCCATGATAGTGTGCAGGTATCTTTACATTAACACCGCTAATTGTAAAGGCAGTGAGGCCGCCGAGTGTAAAAATGCTGATTGACATGAGCAGTGATGAGAAGCCCGGATCAGACCATGAAAACCTTCTGCCTTCTTTTTTAGAAAATATTGCAATTAATATCACAATTATAAATACACCGCTTGGGCCCATGCCCCACCGCATAAGCTCAGTAAAGGCATCCTTATGCGCCTGGCTTGCAATATCATAAATAAAATATATAAGCGGCGCAGGTAAAACGAAGATTATATAAAGCAGGTAAAGTATCTTTGCAAGGCCATTGCCGAGTGGATATTTATTTATTGTCAGCCTTGCCAGAATTATCCATGCTGTAACCATTGCCATTGTATTGGCAAATTGCAGTATATGTCCAGCGCCCCAGAAAAGACGCTCAAAGTCAACAAATGCCTTTCTGTCCGCTGATAGCGCCTGAAAATAATAGGACAGGCCGATACATAAAAAAGCAATCAGGACAGCCACACCGGCAAGCGCCATGCCAAAGGTTTCTATAGGGAGCGCCTCTTTTGATGTCCTTTTTGCCTGCAGGACCGTCAGGAGTGCATTAACAATTGTAAATAGAACACCAATACCTGATAATATCAATCCGATATAAAAAAGGGGATGCTCTATTATAGGAACATAATTAATGATAAGGGGGATTCCACGCCCCATTATTGCAGGGATGGTGATCAGTATAGCGCCAATGGCAGTCAGGAAAAATGATGCCCAGCCGATCATAATACTGAAGGGCTCCCTGTTTAAAAACCCAGAAGATGTAAAAACCCATAGTGTACCCATAAATGCAAGAAACCAGATTACAAAGGCGAGTATCACATGGCCCACAAGGGCTATATAAAAGTAGTCCTTGCCGGGAAGGAGATTCTGGATTAAGGGTGTCCGGGCAAGGGCTATGAGCAGGGCAAAGATGCCTGCAAATATCAGTGTTGAAACAGACAGAAGCAGCCATGCGTATAAAAGCCTGCTTCTTTTTCCGTCAATTTTAATATGGCCTGTTAATTCCTGCATAAAAATCCCTTTCTATAATCTCATTGACATTTTGGGTATAAAACCTTATAATATCTCTACGATTTTATACGCACTAATCTTATATTATAAGGAGAATTCAGGACAATGGAAAGAAAAAAAAAGATATATCTTTTATATGCAGGCATTTTTATCTCCATTATAGCAATAGCCATCACAAACTATTTGATAAAGATGGCTGAGATGCGGCGCAGCATGCCTGTATACACATATCTATCGATTTCGCCAAAAGAGCTCATGGATACGATGAAGCAGAACAAGGAGCTTACCCTTGTTGATATAAGGGTTAGGGAATATTACAATGAAGGCCGTATTAAAGACGCTGTAAACCTCCCTTATACAAGCATGAAGGCAATGAACAAGGCGCTAAAAAATGACCTGTCAAAGGATATAGTTCTCTATTCAGAGGACGGTGAAAGGTCTAAAAAGTATTGCGAGATACTTGTAACCCTCGGCTACAGCAAACTTAAAAACCTTGACGGTGGAATAAAAGGCTGGAAAGACGCAGGCGGTGAAATAGAAAAATAACCTTCTATTCCTATAATAATTTGCCTGATAGATTTATTACACTAACCTCTCCTGACTTAAGCCCCACTTCCTTTTCAAAGACATAATTAAGGGGATTGCCCTCTTTGGAATCCCCAATCTTGACCTTAAACCCATGCGTGCCTGTTGTTACAGGTATCTCCTCATAGATAAATATCGGGCCGTCATTTTTCAGGCCTGTTGGAAAATAGGTTCTGGACAATACATTCTTATTATCTACATATACATCTACATTAATAGGAAGCCGCTCTCCCTGACAATCCATCCTCATATCTGAAAATGGAGAGTTTGTCTTTCTCATGTGCCTGAGCTTGGCCTCTGTCTCCTTCTCTGTCAGTTCCCTGCAGTCTGCCTTATATCTGCTGGGGTATTTTATAGCAAGCTTTATTAAAGAATCACCCTTGCTGTAAAAGGGATAGATGGGCTTCATGGAGAAAAAAACAATGAGAAAGGCAGGTATGGCAGAGAATGCTATCATCCTCCTTAAAATCCCCATGTCATTGACCTTTGGTTCCCTTGGCTGCATCTCCTTTTTCTGTTTATTATAGTTATTAAGATATCCCTCAAATAGCCGTATCTCATCTGTTATCTTATTGGTATTAACGGATGCCACCCCGTATTCCCGTATCCTTCCGGTGTCAATTGCCTTTGACAGGAATGGATACCTTTCACCCATAACCCTTCCACGAAGCCATCTATTCCCTTCACGATAATAACAATCGCCAATTAAACATCCGCAGAGGAAAAGACCATCTGCGCCTGATTTAAACCCCCTTTCTATCATAGAGGGCTGTACCATGCCGATACATGGAAGGGCTATCACTTTAACATTTTTCATCCCTTTTACAGAGTTATCTTTTATATCAATTATGGTATTCAGCGCGGCGCTCTGTGTGCAGATAAACAATAAGATTGCAGGCATCTTGTCTGTCTGTTTGATGCCTGATAAAAGTTTAACTATCCCCTCATTAATCCGGGTATCAGTCATATAAGGCAGGTTTATGGCTGCAAAATCGCATGCCCCGACACACACACCGCAGGAGGCGCACCTCTCGGATATAACAGTTGCCTCTGCCCTGTATGGCAATCTGTCTGAACTGAAGCGCATGCGGATGGCCTCATAAGGGCAGTCCTTATTGCACTGCTCGCAGCCTGTACAATTCTCTAATATAACCTCTGCAGGAAGCAGCCTGCGCCTTCTTGTCCATGGCAATATAAAGAGCGCTATTGTTATGGCGCTGAGAATTATCCAGAAGTGCTGCAATGGGATTATCTCCCTCAAGGGATATATAAAAAGATAGAACCAGTCAAAAGGCGCATCCCGGGGTATTTTACTCAAATCAGCAGGCGGTGCGCTTGTGGCAGGCATAATAACAGACGCTGCAAACAACATAATCACTATGGCGATGGTCATAATCCTGGGGGTTGCAATTACAGGCCGGGATAATCTAAAGATATGCAATCCTATCAAAAAAACCATAGCAACAGGCAGGGCAAGGTGCATAAGGTGGAGGACAAAAAAGAGAAGCATATCCAGCGACTCATTGCTGAGAAAAGACATTGATATGGGCTCTATAAAAAGAGGTATGTCACTCAACAACTCTGATGTCTTCAAGGCAACCAACTGCGCCCTCTCGTCCCAAACAAGCCAGTAGCCTGTTATCCCTATTATAATGGTGACAATCAAAAGGAGCAGGCCTGTAATCCATGCAAGCCATCCGTAATGGCTGTATCTGCCGATAAGATACTCCCGTATCGTGTGGAGGATAACAGCAATAATCAGGCCGTCGGCTGAGTATCTGTGGATGCTCCTCATTATGCCGCCGATATACCACTGCTTTTCGGTTATATCCTGAACTACCTGATAGGGATTGTTGGTTCTATAAAATATAAAAAGATATACACCGCTTATTACCAGTATGATAAATAAGATTGAAGATATTGCGCCGAGGTAATAGAAGGGATTGTATCTTGGGGTAAATAACTTATTAAAAAAATCCTCAAGAAGAAGAAATGTTTTTTGAAGGGCTGTTTTTGGTTTTTGCTCAATTAAGATTTTAGACCCGGCCACTTTCACGAAATGTACCTTCAATCATCGGCTTTTTGCGGACATCTTTTGTTATTTATGTGGGCCTCAAATTCAGTCCTGAAACCTTTAACAGCGCCCTTTACTGATAATATTGCCCCCCTCAAAAGATGGCAGTATACCTTCTCATTTTCTAAAAGGCCGCATGTCTCTTCTATCTCAGCAAGGTCTTTAATCTCGCCCCTGCCATCCTCAATCTTCTGGAGAAGCCGATATATTTTGACAGTCCCCATCTGACAGGCAGGACACTGGCCGCAGGAGCCTTCCATAAAAAACCTTGAAAAACCAGCAGCGGTATTTACAATGCACTTGGAATTTCCAATAACAGTAACAGCAGCGCAGCCGAGGCCTGAACCTGCCTCTTTTAATGATTCAAAATCAAGCGGAACATCAAGCTGGGATTCTGCAATAGGCGCGCCTGACGGGCCGGCAGGAAAGACTGCCTTTAATCCTGCCCCGTTCTTTACCCCTCCGCCGCAGTTATTTATGAGCTCCCTCACAGTTGTCCCGAGGGGCAGCTCGTATACACCCGGTTTGTTTATGTCGCCTGTAAGGGTAAACAACATTGTCCCCGGGCTGTTCTGCGAGCCGATTTTAGAGAACCACTCCCCGCCCTTTAGAATAATATGAGGGATATTTGACAAGGTTTCAGTATTATTAGCAACAGTCGGCCTGCCATAAAGCCCTTTTACAGCCGGAAAAAATGGGGGCTTCTGCCGCGGCTTTGCCTCCCTGCCTTCTATTGCCTCTAACATTGCAGTCTCTTCACCTGCAATATATTTATCAGGACATTCTTTGATATTTATATCCAGAGAAAAATTGCTTCCGAGTATCTTTTCGCCAATGTATCCCCTTTCCTTGGCCTCTTTCAATGCCCTCTCAAGCGCTGCAATCTCTTCTTTATAGCCTTTATTGATATAGATAAAGGATTTATTCGCTCCAATCGCATATGAGGCAATGATAATTCCCTCTATCAACTGATGAGGGTTTGAACGTATAAGGCAGCGGTCTTTGAGTGTTCCGGGTTCACCCTCTGCAGCATTACAGCAGAGATACCTCTCCTCTGCAGGCCCTTTTGCCGCAAGCTCCCATTTCTGTCCTGCTAAGAACCCGGCCCCGCCACGGCCCCGCAGCCCTGACCTTTTCACCTCTTCTATGATGTCCCCTGCCTTTAGCTCCTTAATGGTCTTTTCCAGCGCCTTATAACCATCCCTTGAGAGATAATCATTTATAAAGATTGTTTTTACTGAGCCAAAATCCTTTATAGGAATATCATTAGTCAGCAGTATTCTCTTATCTGATGCGCCGCTCACCTTGCTGCCCCTCCCTCATTCTGGCCCAATACAAAAAATTCATTCTTCACCCTGTCAAAATCTATTACCACAATCTCCCCTGCCTTAAACTCAACATCCTTTTTAAAGGTATAATCAAAGGCGCCCGGCTTTTCAGAATCGCCCATCTTGATCTCAATCTTATGCCTCCCCGGCTCTACATGCATCTCTTCATACACAAATGTCGGACCGTCATTTTTCAGGCCTGTGGGATGATAAGTTATAGATAAAACTTTTTTATTGTCCAGCAGCATCTCTATATTGGTAGCAACCCTCTCCCTGGCACAATCCAGCCTCATGCTTGCAAAGGGAGACTGTGTTTTCTGCATATGCTTGAGTTTTGTCTCTGTCTCTTTCCCGGTTAATTCCTTGCAGTCTCCTTTGGGCCTGCTTGAGTATTTAAGTGTGAATTTTAGCAAAGAGTCATTCTTGCCATAAAACGGATAAAGCGTCCCGCTTGCTAAAAAAGAGATGAGGAAGGCAAATAACAGAATTACTGGAACAGCTAAAAATGGAATCCCCTTTTTGTATCTCTCCTCTGCATACATTGGCTCTACAAGGCTGTAATCCCTGACGCCTGCGGCCTGCTTTAACTCCTCCTGAAAAAGCCTTATATTGCCTATAAGCTCTTTTGTCTCAAGCGGAGATAACCAGTATGCGCGGACACGGGAATAGTTGATCTCACCATTTGCTGCCAAAACAGGCGCCCTATCGCCTGTTAATCTTGCCCTTGTCCATTTAGCCCCCTCGCGATAGTTGCATTCACGCATCTGACATCCTGCTATAAATACCCCGTCTGCGCCTGATTCAAGGGCATATTCAATCATCGCATGATTAACCATGCCTGAACATGGGAATGTAATAACTGATACATCCGGCATCTCTTTAAGTGTTCGGGTTTTTGCATCAATAAACTCATCAGGCCTGATGCCCTTCTCACAGACAAAACCTAAAATCCTTGGCGACCCGTTTTGCTTATGGCCGGGATTTATCAGTTCTGATATTTCTTTTTTTATCTGATCCATTGTTTTGTAAGGCATCTCCACTGCCACGCTGTTGCATGAGCCGACACAGATGCCGCAGCTTGCGCACCTGTTATTCATCACCACTGCCTCAAAAAGGTAATATCTCCCGTCTGTCCTTGGAATCATGCGGATGGCCTCATAAGGGCAGTCCTTATTGCACTGCTCACATCCAACACAGTTTTCCTGAATAATCTTCGCAGCCGCCGGCCTTTTTGATCTGGTGATAAAAGGTAATATAAACAGGAATAATACACCTGCAGCTGATGTGATCCAGAAGGCGCTCCTTGGAAGCAGGGATGTTAATGGAAATATAAATAAATAAAACCAGTCAATGGATACATTAACAGGCAGCCTGCCCATATCAGCAGGCGGGCCGCTTGTAGCCGGAATAATAAGTGACAGCAAAAGGAGAGAAACTAATATCACTATGCCAATTATCCTCGGAGGCTTAACCGACGGCCGTGCGCTCCTTGATATGTGTATGCCTGCCAATACGCTTATGCCTACAAATGATAATCCGAGGTGAATAACAAAAAGGACAAAGAATACCATCTTGGCTATTGCAGCATTGCTTAAGAAGGATATTGGCGGGGGTTCTATAAAGAGGGTGATATCATCAAGCAGGCTGGATGTCATGGTGGCAATTAATTGCGCCCTCTCATCCCATACCATCCAGTATCCAATGACCCCGACAACAATTGAAGCCATTAAAATTAAGAGGCCTGAGATCCATGAGAACTTGCGCCAGTGAAGGTATCTGCCGAGGAGAAACTCCCGCAGCATATGTATAATTATGAATAGTATTAATCCGTCAGAGGCATAGCGGTGAATGCTGCGCATGATGCCGCCGATGTACCACTGGCCTGTAGTGATGCTCTGAACTGTCTCATATGGACTATCGGTCCTGTAAAAAATAAACAGGTAGATGCCGGTTACAGTTATTAATATCAGGAAAAAGAAACATATTGTCCCTAACCAGTAGAATGGATTGTATCTTGGAGAAAATATCCTGTCACCCAGTCTGTCAACAGCATACACAATCCTCCGTCCGATAGAGAGGCTCTCATAATCTGTCATTAACTTCTAACTTCCTCCTCGTGATGCCTATTTTGGTAGCAATATCTTTAATTCTATTAAATAAGGATAATAACTCTTTCCGCCATATAATAATAATCGGTACCGTAAAGAACAAAATGCCCGATATAGTGCCGCTAAGGTAAAGATAACTGATCCTGTAGGCGCCGCTTACAGGGTCATAATAATTACACATTAGCTTTATGGCATCTATTATGCCTGTAAAACCTGATATATTCCCTGTATTATTTGTGCCTGATAAAGCCCCGCTTAATGATGCAATTAACTCATTTTTTATTTTTTCATTGTTGTGATCTGATCCATAAAATATATTATTATATACCTTGCCGTTTAAATCTATGACAGAAATCATATTTATATGATCAAAACCATTCTTTGTTTTCTGATAATAAAAGCCGAGTTCATTCGTTAAACCCTTTATAGTATCCCTGTCCCCTGCGGCAAACCTCCAGTGTTTAAAATCCTTTGTAAAGTTCCCGCCATATTCTTTCATGCTCTGCGGTGTGTCTCTTTCATAATCAAAAGAAACCGTTACTATATTAACCTCCCTGCCTGCATCCTTAATTATTTCAGCGAGGATTACTGTGCTAATGCCGCAGGTAGTAACGCAATTGGTATAAATGAGGTTTAGAATGAATGGCCTTCCAAGATAGTCACTTAGGCTGAATTTATTGCCGTCCTGATCTATTAAACTATAGTTGCCGAGCCTTGTGCCGACTGCCCTGCTGGCAGATGCTAATAACTCTGTGTTTTTTATCTTGTCCTGTGAGGCTGTGCTTGCTGAAGAACTATCGGCGAGGAGAAAAAAAAGGATTATAATAAATGATAATATCCTTTTCATATATTACCGCCTGATGCTTATATCCATGATTACTGCCGCTAAGATTACAAATAGATATATCATTGATGCCTTGAAATTTATCCATGCGAGCTCTTTTGTGGTATTTTTCAACAACTGGATATTTCTATATATAAAGAAGACTCCTGCGACAATTGCTGAGATTATATAGACAACTCCAAGATATCCAAAGATATAAGGCGTCAGGGAGGATAAAAAAAGCATCATTGTATTTATAAATATATAAATGGCGGTCTTCTTATCACCAATAACAATGGGAAGCATTGGCACACCAGCCCTTTTATAGTCCTCTTTGTGAAAGATGGCAAAGCTCCAGAAATGAGACGGTGTCCAGAAGAACATTACAATAGCAAGGAGCACAGGGGGAAGGCACAACTCAGGTGTTGCCGAGGCGCCGCCTGCAAGCACAGCAAAGCTCCCTGCAAGGCCGCCTATTATAATATTTGCCCAGCTCCTCCTCTTAAGCCATACTGTATATACCACAACATACACAAAGGCGCCAAGAAACAGATGCACCGCAACAAGAAAATTCAGCGCAAAAAAAGATAAAATTATAGATAGCAATACTAAAAGGCTTGCGAGAAAAAGAACAACTGATGGATTTATATCCCCAAAGGGAATTGGCCTTGCCGTAGTACGCTTCATAACCCTGTCTATATCCATGTCAAAATAGTGATTATATGCGCTGGCGCCTGTGGCAGCCATCATCGTTGCCAATATCAGGAATGCCATTTTATAGACAGAGATATCGCCGCTCTGGGCTGCTATTGAACCCACTATAGCGCTAAAGGTAATTAAAACACATATCCTTAGTTTAAACAAGGGTAGGTATTTTCTTAATTCCATAATTGCCCCCTGCTGCTTGAAAATTCAGGGGGTCAGTATCTGACCCCCTGAGAAGCCACTTTTTGCCCGAAAATCCCCTGTTAGCCACAGGCGCAATGTAGGCACGAATTTATTCGTGCAAAATAGCACGGTTAAAACCGTGCCTACAAATTCCATGTGGGTTTTCCCCGATATTCCATATCATAGACAGCCACTTCCAGTTCAGATAATAGAACAGGATAAAGAGGACAAAAAATACCATAACAATAACAAAGGTGCCTGGCGCCGGGAATCCTTCATGTTTTTCTTCAGCCATAATAAAACCTCCTTTTACTTTTAGTTAATGAGTTGTGGGGTTTTGAGTTATAGAGTTAAACTCCTAAACTCTTCCACTCTTTAACTCTCCAACTCATTATTACAGAAGCTTTGCCTCATTCGCAGCCATCTTTCTGCCAAAGAATACTGAGAAAACTGCTACAAGCACAAATATTGCCCCGCCTACAACAGCTATCACGCCGCCAATGGCTGCTACTGTTGTGAAAAGAATCACTGTGGGGTCAAGGGAAAATGGGATGATTGATTGTGCAAAGGTAACATCCCAGTGCCTCCTCGGCGAACCGAGGGTGCCCGCGGCCCCCATTCCAAGGATGAGTAATACCATCCCGATGCCAAATATATAAGGCTGGATTGCAGCTAATTTCTTTCCAATAAGCTCCCGTCTAAAAACAAGCGGAATAACATAATATGTCAGGCCCATAAATGCAAGGGTTGTCCCGCCGACAACTGTAGCGTGGAAATGGCCGGTTATTGCCCATGTATTGTGGGACTTAATAGCAAGCTGCTCCGTGCCATATGTCACACCTGTTATACCGCCAATAAACCCAAATATTACCATTGAAATTACCAATGCCGGAAACCCGGGCTCACCCCATGGCGCCTTTGTCAGCCACTCAAACAACCCCTTTGTGTATCCTTTGCTTCGCTGGGCAACCTCAACTGCCATTGGAATCGCCATGGCATGGATCATGCTGGCAAGTACAGCAAGATACATAAAGTAAGATGTATTTGCAATCTTATGAGCCGGGCTTAATGTCGGATCTGTAAGAAGGTGGTGCTCGGATGCCAAATTTATGAAAAGGATATACAGAACAAAGGCTGTCCTGCATATCTTCTCGTTAACTGGTTTTGCGCCAACAGTTAACAATCCCAGAAGATACCAGATAGAGACCA
>CAKKST010000098.1 GCA_919903585.1 Nitrospiria bacterium
CCATATCCACAGGCGGGAGGAGCCGTGCTTTATCAATGCAGATAAGAAAAGAGCTGCAGCAGATATATGGCAGGGAATATGAGATATTTATAAAGACAATGGGGAAGATCAGGGGGGCGCTTTTAAGGAGTGTGTCCTCTGAAAAGGCAAGGCGCCGCATATTCACTAAATTGGCAAAGAAGCAATCAGGGATGATAGGATTATTAAAGAAGGGGAAGAAGATGGAGTTTTATAAGGAGATAGAGAGAATAGCTGATATTTCTATAAAATGAGGGGATGAGATATGAAGATAAGAGAGATAAAAAGAATTTTTATATTTTCTTTACTGCTATTATTATCAAGTGATCATAATAGCGCTCCTCTTGCCCAGCCTATGCCTGGCACCTTTGCAGATATAGTTGATAAAGAGAAGCCGTTGGTTGTGAATATATACACTACACAAATAATAAAGAGGCAGAAGGCGCAGGACTCATATCAAGAATTCTTTGAGAGATTTTATGGTGCGCCGCAGAAGGATATAAAAAAGAGGAGCCTCGGTTCAGGTTTTATCATAAGCAGTGACGGCTTTATCCTTACAAACCTCCATGTAATAAACAGGGCGACAGAGATAAAGGTGAGGCTTGCCGATAGCCGCGAATTTGATGCAAAATTAATAGGAAAAGACGAAAAGATTGATGTTGCGCTTATTAAGATAGATGCCCCAGCAGGCCTGCCAGCAGCGATACTTGGCAATTCAGATGCCATTAGGGTTGGGGACTGGGTGATTGCAATCGGAAATCCCTTTGGCCTTGCGCATACTGTTACTGCCGGCATTGTGAGCGCAAAGGACAGGATGATTGGCGCAGGGCCCTATGATGATTTTATCCAGACTGATGCGTCCATAAACCCCGGCAACAGCGGCGGTCCGCTTTTTAATATCAATGGCGAGGTTATCGGCATTAACACAGCCATTTTCGCCGCAGGGCAGGGGATAGGCTTTGCCATACCCATCAATATGGTATCCGAGATACTTCAGGAGTTAAAGGAAAAGGGCAGGGTTACGAGGGGGTGGTTCGGCATATCTGTTCAGGCGCTTACGCCTGAGCTTATTGCTGCGCTTAATCTCAATGTAACTGAAGGGGCGCTTATTACTGATGTTGATAAAGGCAGCCCTGCGGACAAGGCAGGGATTAGACGAGGCGATGTAATAATAGAGTTTGAAGGCAAAAAAATAACAGATATTACCTTTCTTCCGAGGATGGTTGCTCGGATGGAGGTGGGCAAGAAGATTAATCTAAAGATAGCAAGAAACAGTGAGATAAGGGAGGTTACCGCTGTAATAGAGAAGATGGGGAGGTGATTAATTCCCCTTCAGCAGGGTCTCCATCTCAGTGGTCTCCTGACCCTTCAGCCTGTTCAGCTCTGAGAGGAGATCAGACTCCTTTTGCCTTAAAAGCTCTTCTGCCAGCTTATATCCCTCTGTCGTTAGGGTTACTGCAATCAGCCTGATATTTTTATCATCCTCATTCCACTTTAAGGGAACCAGCATGTCCTTACCGTCAATATCCCTTTCTATCTGATAGCCTGCTGCAAATCCCTTTATCAGGCCCTTTGCAATCAGATCCCTTACAGCATCTGAAAACTGGGTATGGTGGCTCTGGGGTATCAGCCACCTCTTTTGTCTTTTCTGCTGCGCATCAATGAATTTTGTGGTTAAATGATAGAGTTCGTTCTTTAAAAGGTCAGCAGACCGCATATTATGCCACTGGTCATAGGGTGTTTCATTGCTTTTATTTGTAAGCGAACCGCTCATGTCCTTCCTGTAAAGGCTTTCAAGTATATCTATCTGCATTTGGTAAAGGGTATTCTTCATTGCGAAAAGTCCTCCTTAATAGGGATAGTCAACTCTCTTAATTCAAATTTACCAAATAATATTGGATTAGTCAAATTTGTATAAAAAAATATGAGGGCAGACACAGGGGTCTGCCCCTGCATTATTTGTTCTGTTCAATAGTATACCTTATTACACCTTGCAGCCTTTCGCTCCTTTTTGCGCCTCCTAAAATAGTCTGAAGGTCATCGTATACAGCAGGGTCATTTATTAAAAGGCCGAGCGTTCCTTCACCTTTATCTATCTTTTCTATTATCGTCTTTAAACCTTTTGATGCAGAGGATATATCTTCAAGTATCTTTGCATCCTTCTGTTCATAAATTAAGGAATGGGCAAGGCCCTTGCCGGCCTTCACCTCTTTTGCTATATCATCTAACTGGACAGAGACCTCCTTCAGATTTGATATTATTTCGCCTTCTTTGAATTCCTTTACCACTGCATTCAGATTCTTGCTCGCCTCTTTCAGGTCTGATACAATCTTTTTGCCATCAGGGTCGTACAGGATTGCATGAAGCAGCCCCTCTCCATTTTTAATCTGGCTGACAATATCATTTACATTATTCAGTGTTGAGGCAATATTTTTAACAGAGCCGCCCTTTTTCAAATCAACAAGTATCTCATCTAATGTATTTGAGAGCCTGGCAAGGTTTCCAAAGACATTCTCGCCCCTTTCAACAAGCCTTGAAAAATCTGTTGGCTCAATGGCCTTTATTGCCGCCCCATCCTTTAATATCGGCTTATCCTGACTGCCTATTGTAATCTCAATATACTTATCACCGAGCAGGCCGATGGTCTGAATGGATGCAGTGGAGTCCTCCCTTATCCTGTTCTGGATATTTTTGTTTATCTTTAAAAAGACCTCAATATGCCTTTTGTTGATATCATCAGGAAAGATTATGCCGTTTACCCTTCCGACCTTGACGCCTGAAAGCCTTATCTGGGCATTGTCTGCAAGGCCCTGCGTGTTTGCAAAGGTGGTCTTTAAAGTATAGCTTCCTGTGAAGTAGTTTACCTCAGAGCTTAATGCAAATATAACAGCCATGAAGATTATTATTGCCAAGAAGATAAAGAAACCCACCCGCAGCTCTTTAATTTTTGTGTCTTCCATTTATTTCCCCCTTTTTGCTATGATTGTCATTCCGTGCCTGACACGGAATCCAGTTTTTTGTTTCATGGATTCCCACTTTCGTGGGAATGACAAACAAGGATATCTAAATTGACTCCATTGTGCCGTTTAAGAAACTTGCTACAACCTCATCTTCTGTGCTCTTAAAGTCCTTAACAGCGCCTGCCTTCTTTATCCTGCCTTCGTATATCAGCGCAATCCTGTCTGATACTTCGTAGGCGCTTTCAATATCATGGGTGACAACAATGGATGTAACCTTTAATACCCTTTGAAGCTCCTTTATAAGGCTGTTTATCCTCCTTGCATTTGTCGGGTCTAAACCAGTTGTTGGTTCATCATAAAGAATCACCTCTGGCTCTATTGCAATTGCCCTTGCCAATCCAACACGCTTTTTCATCCCGCCTGATAATTCAGCAGGTTTCTTATCCTCTACATCTTCAAGACCGACAAGGCCGAGTTTTTCTCTCACCCTTTCCTTAATCTCTTCCTCTTTTAGATTTAGGTGTTCCCTCAATGCGTATGCAACATTCTCATATACTGTTAAAGAATCAAAGAGCGCAGAACCCTGAAAGAGCATGCCTATTTTCTTTCTGATCCCAATAAACTCCCCTTCATTCATCGTTGCAATATCCTTACCCTCAAAAAGGATTCTGCCTTTATCCGGTCTCATCAGCCCGAGGAGGAGTTTTAATAGAACACTTTTTCCAATACCGCTGCCGCCCATTATTGTAATAGTCTCTCCGCGATAGATGGCAAGGTCAATGCCATTTAATACCTTGTTGTCATTAAAGGACTTATGAACATCTATGAATTCAATTATGGGTTCATGCATTTTCACTTGAAAATCCTTATTTCACCCTCCCCCTACCCCCTCCCATCAAGGGAGGGGGAGTTCTGTGAGACCATTCCTGTTTCCCCTCCCCTTGTGGGAGGGGATTAAGGGGAGGGGTTCTTTAGTTAAAACAGCCAGAAAAATTTTGTCAAAAAGAAATCTGAAATCAATATCACAATAGATACTGTTACCACAGTTACAGTTGTTGACAGACCAACACCCTCTGTGCCGCCTGATGTTATCATACCCTGATAACAGCCGACAATGGCAATTACAAAGCCGAAGAAGAGTGATTTGCCAATGCCGGAGAATATATCCGACATCTTTAAAAATTTAATTACTGAATCATAATACGCATAAG
>CAKKST010000099.1 GCA_919903585.1 Nitrospiria bacterium
TAGCAATAAGCTCTTTTCCAGCATCAATCTGCGGGGCCTTTGTAGAATCGTATTTTTCAGCATCCCATCTCATGGCAATCTCCAAAGATAAAAAGGCTCTTATTGCATATTCATAAAAATAATGATATATTATACACATACTATTACACATATGCAAAGGGGGCAAAGATGAAAAGGACAAATATTATGCTTACAGATGATCAGCATAAAATATTAAAGGTTTATTCAAAAAGGAAAGGCAGGACACTTGGAGAGCTTGTCAGAGAGGCGCTGGACACAGCATACAAAAAGAAAAACATAATAGAACACAGAAGGCAGATAGCAATGGAGGCATATAAAGAAGGTTTTATCAGCATTGGCAAGCTTTCAGAGATCTTTGGGATTGATATGGTAAGCTTAAGGCTATATTTGAAGGAAGAAGGCATACAGCCTCAGACACAGGATATAGAAGAGATTGCTGAGGATGTAGTGAATGCCTGAGATTATTTTTGACAATTGCGTATTAAGCAATTTTGCCTTATCAGACTCCTTAAATATCATTAAAAGACTTTATGCATACCATTCTTACATTACAGATTTTGTTATGGCAGAAAATATTAAGGGACTCCTTAAAGGTTATAAAGGGCTTTCAAAGATAAAAGAGGCAATTAGAGAAAGGTGGCTTAAAGAGATAACTTTGAAAACTGTGGAAGAAAAGGCTATTTTTGAAATGCTTTCTGTATCTCTCGGTTTTGGCGAGGCTTCAAGTATTGCTGTGGCAAAGTCAAGGATGTTAGTCTTTGCCTGTGATGACAAAGCAGCAAGAAAAGAGGCAGCCCTTCTTGGTGTAAGATTGACAGGAACCGTGGGTATTCTAACAAAGGCTGCAAGGAAAAGGATTATTGACCGTGATAAGGCAAATGAAATATTGCATAGCATGATTGGATATGGTTTCTACTCTCCAGTTAGTTCAATAGACATTGATTGAGCAGCTTTATTCCAGCACTATCGGCAAAGTCACTTTATCCTCTAATGCCCTTAGCACAGCCTCTTTCTGTTTCTCTTTACCTAAGTCCTCCTTGCCGACCATTTCCTCAATATCTATCCTGACAATGCCTGTTATACGCAACTTTTCTTCAGGAAAATTACCATACCCACCTTTAGGCTGATACTTTTTCATGAGACACTTCAGGCCATAGAGCTTTTCATCTCTGTCCTCAATAATATATGCCCTGCCTTTAATAATCACACTCCTGAAAAAATACTCTGCCTCGCAGGGCTGGTTCTTTGCCTTAAAATATGCTATTGGCATATCCGCCTCAAAACAAACCCTGTTATCTCTCCTAATGTCCTCAATCTTTTCTCCTTCCCGCGCTGTGTGGAAATAAATTTTTCCATCATAATATGCAAAATTAAGAGGCTTTACCACAGGATAACCGTCTTTACCATTAGTTCCCAATCTTCCTACATGACAGGTATTCAATAAGTCAATAATAACAGCCTTATCCTTAATCTCCTTCTTCCATCTCCGCATAACCTTTCTCCTTTCGCTTTTTTTTATTCAGTAATAATGCAGTATATATAGATGGCGCGATCGCAGAAGTTTTTATAGCAGACCTTTTTCACATCTTATTTTTATTATACATCACAACCTTCATTGGCAAGTATAATATTTTGATGTCTCTTGACAATAGTGCAAAGTTAGGGGGCATACGATTTCATGGGGATTGATTTGATGGAAAAACTTGACGTTATGATTTTTTCGCAAGGGGTTTTATCTTTATGTTTGCTTAGCAGGAAGGGTATTGCCAAGAGAATTCAGCGGTAATCGCACTCTTTCACTTATTAATCTCTTTGAGTGTCAGCTCCGCAGGAAATGAGGCAGGCGTATAGCTGCTATTAGTTAAGATGATTGGATTTGAACTGTTTTTGTTTAAAAGACCCGGTGAAAATGTTACCACCCTGTTTTTGCCGGCCACCTTGGCGGCATACATTGACTTATCGGCATTATCTATAAGCTCCAGCATCTCCTTTGCGTCCTCAGGGTATGCGGCAAGGCCGAGGCTTATGGTAAATTCGCCGCTCGGCTGGGTCTCCTCCATTGGATAATAGGTCTTCTCAACCTCTGCCCTTATCCTTTCTGCGATCAGAGATGCCACATCTTTTTTTGTCTGCGGAAGGATAACCGCAAATTCCTCACCGCCATATCTTGCAACAACATCAATTGTCCTTACAGCATTTCTAATGCAGGATGCTGTAATCCTTAATCCCTCATCACCTATCAGGTGGCCGTTTACATCATTATAATTTTTAAAATCATCTATATCTAAAATTATAAGAGAAAGCGGGTAGTGATACCTTCTTGACCTCTCTATCTCTTCCATAAGACGCTCTTCAAAATATCTCCTGTTCAGCAGCTCAGTAAGCGGGTCGGTAATAGATATCTTCTTTAACACCTCTGATTTATTGTAATATTCTGAGCGCTCTATAGCG
>CAKKST010000100.1 GCA_919903585.1 Nitrospiria bacterium
CAGCCTTCATTGGTATGCTCTGCAAGGTGGAGGTTTGCCTTAAACTTCCTCATCAGCTCGTCAACATTTCTACCCATATTATAGAAATTTACCTCTGAATTAAGGAGCTTGCCATCAGGGCTGATTATAAATGTGCCCCTTAATGCAAGCCCTGTCTCTTCATCATATACTCCGAACATCCTTGAGACCTTCCCTGTTGGGTCTGAACCCATTGGATATTTAACATCCTTTAGCATCTTTTCATCCCTGTGCCATGCAAGATGGACAAACTTTGTATCTGTGCTGATTGTAATCACCTCTGCGCCCATCTTTTTGAATCTGTCATACTGCTCTGCCAGAGCAGCAAATTCAGTTGCTCAGACAAAGGTAAAATCCGCCGGATAGAAAAAGAGTATTGTCCACTTTTTGTTAGCCTTTAGTGTCTCAAGGCTTATTTCGCCAAAATCACCCTTTGATGGCTCAAAGGTCTCAAGCTTAAAATCAGGGACCATCTGTCCCACACCTAATCCACAGCTCATAATATATACCTCCTAATTTTTAGATAATTACACAGATTCTTAAAAGCGATTACTCAGATTAAAGGGCAAAGGCTTTTTGTGAAGCCCTATAATGAATTATTTTATTAAATCTTCTGCATTACCCCTTTTTCACCACATTTGGCACACTTCTGAGGCTTACACCTTCCTTCCTTCGTTGCACTGCATTTAGAGCATTTAAAGACCGCCATACTGCATCACCTCCTTAGTTATTATCATTACTGCCCTTTTTGCATTCAGGGCAGATACCGTAAAACTCTATGTGATTTCCGATTATCTCAAATCCTGATGCCTCGCTCGCAGAAACATTCAGGGAATATTTACTGTGAATATCTGCTATGGCGCTGCATTTGACACATAGAAGATGATTGTGATGCTCTGTATTCGGATCAAACCTCTTTCTTTGCGGGTCAATTGTCAGCTCAAGCACCTTGCCTTTTTTCTTCAAAGCCTCCAGAGTGCTGTAAACAGTCGCAAAAGATATGGTTGGATGTTTCTTTAATACATTCTTATAAATCTCCTCTGCAGAGGGATGGGATTTATTGCCCTCAAGATAACTTAGGATTGCCAATCTCTGAGGGGTCAACTTAAGGCCGATACCTCTATATTTTTCCATAGCTTAACCTCCGAATTTAAACTGGAATTATTATCATATAATAATTATTATTTGTCAAGAGGGAAATTAGATTAAACTATTTTCCTCGCTGTCATTCCCACGAAACTTGTCCCTGCAGGTAGTAAGCAGGGAGTGGGAATGGAAGGTTTCCTGTATAAAAAAGAAAAACAAAAATTGATTGATTTTAATAAGCAAATATAGTATTATCTAACTACTTAATATTAAAGTTTAGGAGGTATTATTAAATGGGTGATTGTGGAAGCTGTGGGACAGGCGCAGGGCCTTATTCAGAAGGCAAAGAACTCGTTGAGTTTGTCTCTAATGCACATGGAGGAGGCATCAGAAATATGCCGATTCCAAACGGCGGCCTTGAGGCAAAGTGTCATGGGTGCGGTGAGAAATTTATTTTAACAACCTTTGTTGGCAAATGTCCGAAATGCGGCGGTGTTCATGCTGTTTCCCCGCCCCGCTGCGATGACCCTGCAAACATACAATTTGCAGGCGTTAGCTATAAACTTCCAGAGGAGTAAATCCAATCAAATTATCATAAGGAGGTGAAAACTATTTCACCTCCTATCTTTTTTATTATTTCTCGGCGTTTTCTCTCCTGCATTGCTTGGCTATTCACCTGAAAGTAGCTACAATAGTTACACCTGTTGCAATACTTCATAGCCTTGATAAAGCAAAAAAGCAGCAAGTTTAGAAGAGAGGCTCGCCTCAACCAAATTCATCGCCAACGTTTACGGTCAGGTTGAACGATTTGCCATGTGTTTTTTACCATATTTCACACCATTAGTATCTCACGGGATAATATATTTTACCACCAGCATTAATTCTTCAAGATCTCCTACTAATTCTGCTGGAACTACTGACAATTCAAATGAGGTATCAAGTTCAATATTCGAATTATTTCCCATACACAACTTCCATTCATCAATCCTTGATAGATTAGTAGCGCTTCCACCAATATTTATTGAATAAGAAGGAAGATTGTTCTTAACCCGGGCAATGAGCATAACATTCTCTATGGCTGCAGCGTCAAGTATCTGTGCCATGTAAGGTAATCTGGATTTATCAATAGTTATGTTTGCACTGCCATTCTTTACGAGCAAATTCCATTCATTTGGCATATCGTGTTTCAGGCTGATGGGAATATGTAAACCGGTTTCATTCAATTGTTGACTAATTTGATTTAACTGTACAGAAATAGAACCTGTTGCTGAATTTTTTAATTGTTCTCCACCTTCAGAAGCAATATATTTTACATGTAAAACCACATCAGAAATTGTGTTATAATCAAACTGCTTTACAGTGGGCAATTCTAAACGCCATTTACTGATAACACCAGCGCCTTCAAACGGTAAATAGCGTTCGTCTTTAAAATTCAGTTCAAACATACCCGCATCATTTTGTGCAGAACTGGTTGCAATAGCCGTGATGGGGATATTGTATGAAATGAACCTGTCATCTTGCTCATCTGTTTTTTCAGGATAGTTATTAGCAATTGAACTATTCCTGAATTTGTTATTCAGCAGACGCAAGGTTGCATTTACACCGGTGTAAGGACCGGCAATACAAGGAATAGAAACAGAGACTGATTTTATCCTGCGTTTAAAATGCCCGGGGTAATCCATATCAAACAGCACTTCGGGTAAGTCAAACTCACATGTACTCGCTGCTTTAAGTTGCAGGAGAGCAAGTGGATCTATCTGACGAAGGGAAATATGTTTGGTAATTTCATAATCATACCCCCGCTTTTCCTGGTAGGCTGCTTCCAATTGTTTTAAACCCACATATAATTGTTCTCCTGCCAGTAAGCCTTCCCGGCCTGCGTCAAAATAGCCAGATTGAATAAAATCAGCATTGCTGACACCCCTTTCAAAGCAATAGGTTCTTTCTGCTTTTTTAGCCAGGTCATAGGCTAAGTTATACACCTGGTGGTAAAGCGTTTTTAAACTTCCCCTCATCC
>CAKKST010000101.1 GCA_919903585.1 Nitrospiria bacterium
CAACAGAGGAGTTTTATGTAGGACTATTAAAAAACGGGCCGAATGCCACAAATCCCATGCTCTTTCCCATCACTGTCCCGAATACTGCCGCAAGCCAGATATCCTTTGAGCTAAAGGTTAAGGGGCCAAATTCTACCTTCATGCAGAAGGAGGCATCTGCAGAGGCAGCTATATGCTATGCAGCAAGGCTCATCATGGACAATCGTGCGGATGCAGTTGTAGCAGGCGGTGTGGATGAGCTTAATGCAATTCTTTTTCATGCCTACTGCGCACTCAATTCCCCTTCACCGAGAGACGGGAAGGAGGAAATCTTTGCCCCCTTTGACAAAAGAAGAAACGGCCTGATTGTTGGCGAAGGCGCCGGCATCCTTCTCTTGGAAAGGCTTGACCATGCATTAAACAGGGGTGCGAGGATATATGGCGAGATTGCGGGCTGGGGTATGACAGGCGGAAGCTGTGATATTGCTGATTACGATGAAAAGCCCGATTCAATGATTGAGGCAGTCAGATTGGCTATGAAATCGTCAGATATAACAGTTGGTGATATTGACTATATCAATGCCTCTGCAAATGGCACAAAGTTGGATGCCCTTGAGACAAGGGCTATGAAAGAGGTCTTTGGTAAAAAGACAAAAGAGGTTCCTGTAAGCTCCACAAAGCCGATTACAGGCGATTTTAAGGGCATGGGCGCTGTAAGGCTTATTACATCACTCCTTGCAATAAGGGATAACATAATCCCGCCTACCATTAATTATTCTGTGCCTGATCCTGAATGCGACTTAGATTATGTCCCAAACACTGCCCGAAAGGCAAAGGTAAATACCGTTCTTCTTAACTCCTTCTCCAATGGCGGGAGCAATATATCCTTGCTTGTAAAAAGATATAAATAAATTGGAATGTTTGTGAAATTTTGGGCATAAGAAAGCGGTAAAGTATTATGAAAATAGAACCTCCCCTTTTACCCTTTTCTCTCAATCACTTTAGAGCTAACTGGACTTCTACTTGTTCGCCTGTTGCCTCGTTTATCACAAGAATTTTCCCTTTATCTTCTTTTTGCAGCTGCTCATTAGCATTTAGCAGTTCTATTCCATAAATGGTGCCATCAGATGCTATATCTATATTTAATTCATCACTGATCTTTATCGTCTCTACCTCTGTTACTTTTTCATGAAGCCTTATATAGGCTATGTTATATCGCGGGTCGTATGTTAGTTTCATCTCA
>CAKKST010000102.1 GCA_919903585.1 Nitrospiria bacterium
ATCGGATGAGCAAAAAGACCTCTTATCTTTAATCTGCCGCTCAAAAGTTTTTTTATTATTCCCCTCCCTGTCTCATCAAAATAATAAGGAAGTCTTCCAATAATCTTTATCCTGCTTAATTCAAGTATGGTCTCTGAATCTGTAGCTATCTCTATTTCAGCATCTTCTTGAGTCTTATTGTCTATTATGAGCCGGCCGTTCTGGAATCTTAAGAGCACTGATACATCAATATCATTCGCAGAAAGGCTGACAGTGGTATTCAGCCTTTGCAGGTCATTTATCTTCTCAGGCCTTCTTTCAATATTCTGCCTTATCAAATCAAAGAGTATGTTAGCAAGGCCATTCTCCTCCGCACCCTTACTAAGCTCAATTTTTATATCTGAATTCTGGATTCCGTCTTCTGTATTCTGTATTATATCTACCATGCCTTCTCCAGTAATTTCAAAACCTCATCCGGCCCCGATGGCGTCCTCGGGTTATATATAACTGCCGGGTCTGCCATTGCATCCTCTGCACAGGCATGCAAACCCTCTTTTGATACATTAACATCGCTAAGTCTTGTTGGAAGCCCAATCTCCTCAGTCAGCCTCTTTACAGCATAAATTGACATTTCAGCCGCCTCTCTCAATGTTTTTTTATGAACATCTATGCCTGCTGCATCTGCAATCGCTGTATACTCCTTTTCACAGACACCAAGATTATACCCCATTCCATACGGAAGTAATATAGCGTTTGCAATGCCATGAGGAACGCCAAATTTTCCGCCAACTGCATGCGCCATTGCATGGACAATCCCGAGCTGGGCATTGGAAAAGGCAATGCCTGCCATTGTTGCTGCAATCTGCTGCTGGCCTCTTGCAGCAATATCATTTCCATTCTCAACGCACTGCGGCAGATATCTGAAGATCATCCTGATTGCCTGCAGGGCAAGGCCATCTGCTATAGGCTGCCTCTGCAGAGAATGCATGGACTCAATGGCATGGGATAAGGCATCCATTCCTGTTGCAGCAGTAATATCAGGAGGAAGATTGATAGTCAGCTCAGGATCTAAGATTGCTGTATTTGGTATCAGATGATTATCTCCAAACACAAGCTTTATCCCCCTGTCATGGTCTTTAACAACTGCAATATATGTAACCTCACTCCCAGTCCCAGCAGTTGTTGGAATAGCAATATGAGGTATAAGCGGCCTTTTAAGAATCTGCCATCCCTGATAATCCTCAAGCCTTCCGCCCTCTGTTAATAGTATTGCCATCCCCTTTGCAGTATCAATAGAGCTCCCTCCTCCAACACTTATCAGTATATCCGCATCAAGCCCTTTTGCATATTTTACCCCTCTTTCAATAATGTATACGCCTGTATCTGGCTTCACCTCTAAAAAGATGCCAACGCATCTCTTGCCGAGGAGATTTTTTATCCTGTCAATTATGCCTGTCGCAACAAGCCCCTCATCAGTAATAATTACAGCCCTCTTTTTGTTCAGGCGGTCTATCTCAGGGCCAATATCATTTACAGCGCCAGCGCCAAAGACAATCTTTGTGGGGCAGTTGAAATTAAAAGAAAGGTCTGTTGTATAGTTTGGCATAATTTTTTCCTTTTAAGGTTACAAGATATTTTATCTGCTAAAGAAATTCACCCGGTGGTTCATGGACGCTATCAGCAGGGGGGGAGAGAAGCTGAGCAAGTTTTTTATCCCTGCCGGTTCGCTTTGCAAGCTCAAAGGTTTCTGTTTTCTCCTTATCATTCATAAGGTTTATTAGGCCGAGCACATCACTTGCATCTTTATATCCTGATGCCTGTAATTTCATTGCCACAAGGTAAGGTTTTGTAATCACAGGGATTGGTATATTCTTGAAATTTTCTGCCCTTTCTATTGCCTCCAGCTCCCATTTATATCTTGCAATTAAGAAATCAATCCTTACAAATTCTCCTTTGGAGTCGTCAATAAATATAACATCATGTTTGAATGGATCATCAGGGATTTTACTCCCTTCTATAAGTTTTACTGTAAACCTCTCAGGGAGGTGTTTTATTAATATATCAAAAAAGGCCCTGGGGTTATGGGTCTTAATAATGTCAGAATATAAGCAGAAATCAATATCAATAGTAGTCCGTTCAACCCCATGAATAATCACAGCATATCCGCCTACAAGTGCAAGGGATATCTTAACGGGAATTACTTTGATAATGTCGTGGATTGTTTTTAAGGTATCTTCTATAGATTTCATGTTCTGATACCCCTTCACTTCTGGCTTTGAGAGAGATTATCTGAAGGAGGAGGTTATGCATGGTCTTTATCCTCTCAAATGGTGAAAGCCCGAGAAATGCCTCCTGTTCTTCTTCTTTTCTTTTAGTCATTATTGATTTCATAATCCGATAAAGATAAAGCTTTTTTTAGTAGTGTGTAAAGCAAGTTTAGCAAATCGCCTCTGATATTGTCAACTTTATATATTGGCTAATCACGAAAAATTTCTCAATCTTTAGCCGGTTTGCTGAACTGGTATTGTAAAAATAAATTTGCTCCCCTTGCCATACTCGCTTTCAACCCATATCCTTCCGCCGTGTAGTTCAACAAGTTTCTTTGCAAATGCAAGGCCAAGTCCTGTCCCTTTAGTGGTTTTGGTATATACAGACTCAAGCTGGGAAAATGGCTTAAAGAGCTTTGGAATATCCTCGGGTTTTATACCTATGCCTGTGTCCTCAACAGATACCTCTACGAAATCGGCTTGTGGCGCCTGTGCACGGATATGTATGCTTCCGCCAGCAGGGGTAAACTTAATGGCATTGCTGAG
>CAKKST010000103.1 GCA_919903585.1 Nitrospiria bacterium
CAGTTGCAGCCTGCCATCCGATTCCTTTATTCGTTGACGATGCATAGAGCGCAATGCGATTTGTAAAATCCGGCCCAAAGTAGATATAAACAGCGCCGCTCTTATACAGAGCAGCTTCATTGGTGTGGTATGGGACGCCTATGATTATGTCTTTATGCCCATCGCTATTCAGATCGCCTGAAGCAATGGAGAATCCAAACTTATCCAGCGGCCCTTCGCCCCCGAGCTTTTTGATTAGGGTCGGGCCATTAGCGCTGCCTTTGTAAATATAAACAGCGCCGCAAATGGATGAATCATCTCCATCACCATTAATGGCAGTAACAGCAAAAACATCATCATCAATTTTCGCAAAGGTATAGCCAAAGTTGTCGTCTCCTTTCAGGGTGATGGCAGGGTTAGAAGAGTACCCGCCTGATGAATCACCCTTATATACATAGGCAGCCCCTAAATTGGAAGATACAGATGCATTAGGCGCGCCTATTACCAAGTCTGCGATTCCATCGCCGTCTACATCAACAAAACCACCTGAGGAGCCCAGTTTACTGCCTGTACCGGCAGGTGTTGCGGTCTTTCCATTATTTGGATTGCTATTTCCTCCGCTTGTTGATGTGCCGCCGCCGCAGCCAGCAGCAATAAAGATTAGTAAAATTAAAATAGTTATTGTCCTCATATAACCCCTCCTAAACTAAAAATTCCAAGTAATAGAAGCTAATATTCTCCAGTCAATCACCTGTTGTATGCCATTTACACTTTGATATACAGGCTGCTGATACTTGATTTCAAAACTCCCGCCTGTATTAGGTATCTTTACCTGAATAGCAGGCGTTACATATACAGCAAAGAGCCCTGTATTTGATGTATTATCCAAAAGGGCTGTGTTTGTTGCAAACCTGCTGTCGTGGTCTTTATCCTTGCCTGCATACACACCATTAACCTCAAGTCCGATATTCATATATTTAAACATCTGATACCTGCTGATTATATCTGCTGAAAGCTGATCGCCGAATTCATAGCCTGAATCACCCTTTGTTGTAAGGTGATAAAATACATTTGCCTGAAGCCATACAGGGTCAAGAAATACCATGCCGTTTACCATAAACAATGGATCCCATGAGCCTGTGCCAGGCTGCATCATGGCATGGTATAGCTGGCCGTTCTTATCCTTCTCATTATTTTTTCCTGTTGGTGTTTTAATACCAAGACCGCCTGAAAATCTTAATGTCGGCCTCACTGGTTCATCCTGATAAAATGTGTAATAGGCAAATAGCAAAGCATCGCCGATTCCAGAGACTGTATCCATCTTCATGTCCATTACCATGCTTCCAATCCTGTGCCTCATGGTCATGTCATTAATCACATACGGGACTATGCCTATAAGCATAAAATTGCTTGTTACAGGATAGCTGCCTATAAGGGAATACTTTTGCATTACCATCTCAGTTGGCGCCTTGTATTCAGCGGCGCCCTCAGCAAATTTCTTGTCAAGCACATATCCTGGTGTAACCTCTGTGCTTCCTTCCCTTAAAGGCTTCATATAAGAATATTCGTATTGAAGTGATATCCCGAATCTTGATGCAAGTGTTACACCCGAGCTTGATGCGCCTGCAATGCAGCAGGATAAACCGCACTCGCCGGCAGCAAAGGCGTTCAAAGGGGTTAAAATAATAATGGTTAATAAAATAAGTATCCTTTGTAATCTCATAAAATCAATAAGCCTCCTCTTTTCCTTATTTCACAACTAATTTATAGGTATCATTTACACCGATGTATGTATGGCTCGCATCGTTTATCCTGAGCTCAACCTTATGCTCACCCTTTGAGAGTTTGATACCTGTCAATTTATATCCCCTTGGCTGTTTTATAGTCTTCTTTTCCTTCCCATCTATCCATAGATGTACATGGTCACCCTTTGGCCCTTTTACAAAATTATACTCAACCAGAAGTGACTCCCCCTTCTCATCATATTCACACTTTGTAATCTTGATAGATGTTTCCTCAGCAGCAATTGTTGTTGTGGTAAATAAAAAAAGACCGATAAAGAGTAGTGTTGCAATTACAAAAATCCTTTTCATAATAATATCTCCTTTCTTAGGTGATTTATTGTAGGACAATCCTTGCCATCGTCGGGCAAACCGTGGTGGCTCCACTAAGAGGCGTTGAAAAAACTACTACTAAATGTCATTGCGAGCGAAGCAAAGCAATCCAATTGCAGTGTCAAAGGGTCAAAATTCTCTGACTCTCAACTTTTATGCTTTGACACTATTAGGAGATTGCGGAGCCTGTTCCGAGCCTGCCTTGAGATTGCTTCGCCACCTTCAGTGGCTCGCAATGACAGACGAGGAATCCCGCTCCTCGCAATAACAGCAAAAAGAGACTTTTTCAACAGTCTGTTGAATCTTTATGAAGCTTTCAATTAGGATAGGGTTGTTGGTGGTCTTTCAATGGATAGATAATAAAATTGTAATGGAGTGATTGATTTTTCTTCGCTAAAAGAAGATATTGCTAAATTGTTATTAAAGAATTCCTTAACTAAAAGATATGGATCTATCTCAGCGACAGCCTGTGTAGTAGTATGTGTATCATGGCATGGGGTTTCACTTATTCTGCACTGGAAGAGTTCATTAAGCCTCTTGCTCTTTGCCTCTTGTGAATGGTGCGGACAAGGCGACTTCTTTTTATTTTTGGTATTAGCATCTGAAAGGTTACAGAAAAGATCACACTGCGGCAATAGTTTATCATTTACATATGCATAAACTAAAGGTGCAGAGATATTCAGAATAAATATCGCTGACACCAATAAAGATATTATAATCTTCTCAATCTTTGTCATACCCCACCGCTACTATCATCTATTATAGTCAATTAAAAATCCCTGTCAAGAAAAATTTCAGCCGTATTTCTTCTCCCCATATCCCTGCAGGGCAGTATTAAATCTCTTGCCCAGAAGGGCTGTGATGGTTCCTTCAAGGCTCTTATACATCGGCTCGCCTGTATTGTCCTTCATACAAGGAATATGTGACAGATAAGGTGTATCCTGTATGGTTAGAACCTTCTTTCCATCTTTTATATATACAGATAAGGGATACTGGACGCAGTCCTTCATCTTAAATGCCTCCCATTCCATCCCCTTTTCCATTGCATAGGTGTGGATTGAACAGTATTTTAGCCCTTCCTTGTTTGTATAAAGAAATACGCATGCCCCTTTATATATAAGGAAGCATTTAAACTCTTCATTGTCTTTAAAGAGCCTTCTTGCTGCCCTTGCCTCGTCAGGATGAATCTCGCATCCCTGCGGACACTGCCTTTCACACTTAGCAACGAAGCCAGATTTCCTAATTGCCTCTCTGTTGTCCTCGCCCAGATATGGGATTATATCATTTAAGTGTTTCTTAACCCTTTTAATCTCGGTATCCGGCGCTATGCATGCCCTATAGCAGCACATGGATTCGCATTTGTATCTTTCAACATCGCATGAATAGGGAGTAGTGAATATGCGTGGATCAACTAATACAGAATCTATCTTTATAAAATTTTCTTCTGACATCTCTCCTCCATAAAAATTTTCCTTGATTGTATTTCTTTTTTCTCAAATTGCAAGAAAAAAAATTTTGTCCGCTTATGTGATGGCTTGTGTTGCAAAAAAAAATATACAATATGTTGTTTTTCCTCTTGACAATTTTAAATTATTTGGTATATTTCGTTTAAGAAGAGTGACTGTAAGGTTTAAAAGAGCTTTGCGCCTTTTTTTTAGTCTGAGAAAAAAGTTTCTATCAGACAAAAACGGGATGTAACCCCCATGGCGCTTATGGGAAAAACCTTAAACACAGAGAGATGACAACCTAAACCCTGTTATTGGTTATAGGGTAAAACTAAGATTAAATCTTTTGGGCATAGCCCAAAAGAATGAAAGGGGGAAATAGATTGCAAGCTTTAGGCACCCACTTATTAGTGGAATTAAAGGATTGTAATCCTGATATCCTGAATGATATAAAAGAGGTTCAGGATGCATTAGTAATGGCAGCAAGAAAGGCAAAGGCCACAATAGTAGAAACTTCATTTCATGAATTCAGCCCGTTTGGAATCAGCGGGATGGTAGTAATAGCTGAATCGCATCTTTCAATACACACTTGGCCTGAATATGGATATGCAGCAGTTGATATTTTCACCTGCGGCGATCTGCTAAAGCCTGAAAAGGCAGCAGATTATCTGATTGAAAGGTTTCAGTCAAAAAACCCGTCTGTTATAGAGATGAAGAGAGGGACTATCTCATTAGACAATCAGAAATTACCGCACAAGATTGAGGAGGATGCAGTAAGCTATGGAGCCAAAGAGCTACAAGTGGTTTAATGACTACCTGAGTCCAGACGAAGGCCATAGCCATGGTATTAAAGATATACTTTATTCAAAGCAGACAAAATACCAGCAGATGGAGATAATGTCTCTCGGAAGCTACGGAAGGTGTCTCGTCTTAGACGGTAAGATGCAATCCTCAGAAAGGGATGAGTTTATCTACCATGAGATACTGGTTCATCCTGCCCTTTTGACCCATCCAAATCCTAAAAATATTTTCATCGTTGGCGGCGGCGAAGGCGCTACCCTCCGAGAGGTTCTGAGGCATAAGTCAGTGGAGCATGTCCTTATGGTTGATATTGATCAGGAGGTTGTAGAGGCCTGCAAAAAACACCTTCCTGAGTGGCATCAGGGTTCTTTTGATGACAAAAGAACAGAATTGAAGTTTCTTGATGCAAGAAAATACCTTGAGGAGACAGATAAAATCTACGATGTGATTATAATAGATATATCCGAGCCTGTTGAAGAGGGGCCTGCCTATCTGCTTTATACAAAGGAATTCTATAATATTGTAAATAATAAACTCAGCCCTGAGGGAACAATATCCCTTCAGGCAGGCACAACTGCTGTACACGGCCTGCTCTGTCTTTCCTCTGTATATCAGACAATAAAGAGCGTTTTCCCGGTTGTACATGCACATGAGGCATACATACCGTCATTCGGCCTGCCATGGGGATTTATAACAGCCTCCAAGAAGAATGACCCAAAAAAGTTTACAATAGATAAGATTGATAATGATATTAAGAAGAGAATTAAGGGGACTTTAAAATATTATGACGGAGAGGCCCATCTCTCAAGTTTTCATTTGGCCAAACACATACGAAAGAGTTTGGAAGAATATGATAAGGTTATTGAAGACAATGCCCCGATATTCACTTATCACTAAGACCAGATGAATAACGACGAGCAACTAAGAACGCCGCTCTTTGACGCAATGGTCCAGCTTGCGGAGAGCAAAAAGATATCTTTTCACACGCCGGGCCATAAGAGCGGAAAAGGCATATCAACACGATTCAGGAAGTTTGTCGGCAACAAAATCTTCTCAATAGACCTCACCACCTTAGACGAGATAGACTCCCTACAAAAGCCAAAGGGTGTGATAAAAGAGGCGCAGGCGCTCGCTGCAAGGGCCTATGGCGCTGACCGTTCATATTTTCTTGTAAACGGGACATCCGTCGGCAATCATGCAATGGTCCTCACTGCCTGCGACCCCGGCTCAAAGGTTATCGTAACAAGGAATGCCCATAAATCTGTTATTGCAGGACTGATACTTATCGGCGCTGAACCTGTATTTGTAAAACCAAAGATAGACGGCCAGCTTAAGCTTACATTAAACGCCGCCTTTGACGATATAAAGGATGCCATAGAAAGCAATCCTGAGACAAAGACCCTCTTTCTGACAACCCCAAACTACTATGGCGTATGTGTGGACTTAAAAAAGATCATTGCCTACGCCCACGAAAAGGGTATTGCTGTGCTTATTGATGAGGCACATGGGCCTCACCTGAAATTCCATAAAGACCTGCCAATATCAGCGCTTGAGGCAGGGGCAGATATGTGTGTTCAGAGCACGCACAAGATAATAGGCGGCATGACGCAGGCATCCATGCTGCATGCAAGGAGGGAAAGGGTAGACATAGATATCCTTACAAATATCCTGAAGCTTGTTCAGACAACAAGCCCGTCATATATCCTGATGGCATCCCTTGATCTCGCAAGGATGCAGATGGCAACAGAAGGAGAAAAACTCCTTTCAAAGACAATCAAGCTCGCAGAAGAGGCAAGGACTAAGATAAACAAGATTCAGGGCATCTCCTGCTTTGGCAAAGAAATTATAAATAAATATGGGCTTGGCGATTTAGATATTACTAAATTAACTATTACTGTAAAGGATATTGGCCTTACAGGCTATCAGGTATCTCAACTGCTAAATACAAAATATGATATACAGGTGGAGATGGCTGACCCCTACCATATCCTTGTTATTGTCAGTATCGGCGATAGAAGAGACGATTTAAAGCGTCTCGTGGCTGCCCTTGAAGATATAGCAGCAACAGAGAATCAGCTTAAGCTTACAGATATAGACGAGATAAAGCTCCCGCTCTTTGAAAATAAGCCGGCAATGTCACCCAGAGAGGCATTCTTCGCTAAAAATAGATTCATTAATGTCAGGGAATCCGCAGGCAAGATATGCTCTGAGATTATAACCGTATACCCACCGGGCATCCCGGTACTAATCCCCGGCGAAATAATCTCAGAAGATATAGTTGATTATCTGAATAAGATGATTGAACTTGGTGGAACCATTGACGGCCTTAACGAGGACAATACGCTTATCGGAGTTGTAGACAGATAATGAACCTACCTTTACCTCATGGCTATTTAGAATCAGTTTGTGGTTAATGGATATTAGTCATCAAAGGATATATACTTGTTGTCCATGGCAAAATGGAAGAATAGAACGGTTCTTTGGGACATTAAAAGAAAAGCTTAACCAATGGCAGGTGAACAACAGAGAACAACTAAATGGAGCGCTTGGTCAATTTCGCTTCTGGTATAATCATGTAAGACCACACCAGCATCTTAATGGCAGAACACCAGCAGAGGTGTGGAATGGGAGAGATATTTTTACCCAAAAGCCCTAAACAAGGATACTGGTTTGAGGCATGGGAGGGACTGTTGACAGGGATATACTTTAAGCTTTAGCCTGATGTCCTCCCTGAATTAGATAGTAAAAAATACCTGTCCGTGGAAAACCTGTGTCCACAGGCTAAAGCTGACTGAAAATATTACAAGGACATTAAAAAACAATACAAAAATGCAGTTTAGAAGAAAAAAATATGGCAGAGCGGTTAAAATAATGGCAGATTTCTGAAAAAAAGCTCAAAAATCAACAGGAAAGGTCTTGCGGACAGTCGGACAGGACACCATATTGCATGGCAGATGAGCTGCCAAGATTGTCTGTGGTCTTGATGAGATTGTCTTGCTTCCTTCAAACGGAACAAAAAGCCGGTTTGAAATAAGAAGTAGTTTCCCCTATTCCCTGCTTAAAACCTGCGGGGACAAGTTTTAACATCCGATTAAACTCCCTATTCGCAGCCAATCTCCTTTCTTTGGCAATTGCCAATTTTTCATCTCTCTGTTTTTCTATCTCTTCAAAATTGCCTATATAATAATCCACAGGTCTCATATAGTCAATAGATGAGTGTAACCTGCGATTATTATACTCATCAA
>CAKKST010000104.1 GCA_919903585.1 Nitrospiria bacterium
CAGACCCGCCACTATATGCTTCAGCAAAAGCAGGCTGGCGGCAACGGGCATGATAAGGATTAGATTGAAGCGGTTCACTTTTATTCTCTGAACACTTTTAAATTTCCTATGGGCGTTAATTATAAAGAAGAATACAGAAAATACATCATCACTATAAACAGCTTCATGTTTCTTGTGATTGTAGCCATTCTTGCATCCCTTGTTATAGAGTATGGCTTTTTTGTTTCCCAGAGGGTAAAGAATATTATTTTCCTTTTTGACCTCTTTGTCCTCCTGTCTTTTATTCTGGAAAATACAATCAAATTTTTCATAGCCACTGATAAGCTGTTGTTTATCAAAAGGCACTGGCCTGACTGGATGTGGATGGCATTCCTCACGCTTTTTTTTATAAACCTTTTTATAAAACTCTTCTTTTTCCCAGAGGCAATGCCGTTCCCTGATATACTCTTCATAACAAAGATATATCTTCTTTTTTCAAGGATGTATCTTATATTCAAATTTCTTCTTGAGCGCAGGACAGTAAAGGGATTCTTTGTAAACCTGAATATCAGGCCTGCCCAGACACTGGCATACTCATACATAGCAGCCATATTAGTAGGCACTATTTTATTAATGCTTCCTGCGGCAACAGCAGGCGGCAAGGGTATAAGATTTATAGACGCCCTATTTACAATTACATCTGCCACTGCTGTCACCGGCCTTACAGTTGTGGATACAGGAACATACTTTACAGCCTTTGGCCAGATAATAATCTTAATTTTTATCCAGCTCGGAGGCCTCGGCATAATGACCTTCTCTGCCTTTTTTGCAACTATATTCGGCAGGGGCTTTGGCATAAGGGACAGGATGGTAATGCAGGATGTCCTTGATTTTACAGGCATGGGCGAGATTATGGATTTGATTAAGAAGATATTTAGTCTTACGATTACGATAGAGTTAACAGGCGCATTTATACTATTTCTCAGATTCTATTACGAGGGAAAGGGGGTATCATGGGCAGCCTACAACGGGCTGTTTCATTCAGTTGCTGCCTTCTGTAATGCAGGGTTCTCATTGTTCCCCAAAAACCTTGAAGGATACAGAGGGGATATGATAGTAAACCTTACTATAACAACACTGATAATCCTCGGAGGCATAGGCTTTCCTGTGCTTGTGAATCTTCAGAACTATCTATTTAAAAAAGAGCACCGCAGACACCTCGGCCTTCAGTCTAAGGTTGCAATAAAAGCATCTTTGTTTTTAATTATAATAGGGGCTGTAATGATACTCTTTTCAGAGATCAGGGGGCAGTTTCATAATCTATCATGGTATGAGAGGATTCTTGCATCATATTTCCAGTCTGTTACAACAAGGACGGCAGGATTTAACACCATCAATATGGAGACACTGTCAAACGGCACGCTCTTTATAATGATAATATTAATGTTTATCGGCGCCTCGCCGGGGAGCACAGGCGGCGGGATTAAAACAACTACTGCAGCAATACTCTTTTCCACAGCGAGGGCATGGCTGAAGGGCAAGGAGAGGCCAGAGCTATATGAACGTTCTATACCAAATGACCTTGTGCAGAAGTCCCTTGCCATTGTGTTTATATCGCAGCTTATTATTGTTGTTATTGCCTTTGCGCTGTTTATGACAGAAAAGGCCCCGTTTGTGAATATACTATTTGAGGTGGTCTCTGCCTTTGGAACTGTAGGATTAAGCACAGGGCTTACTCCCGATCTGTCAGGCAGCGGGAAGCTTTTGATCACCCTTATGATGTACATTGGAAGGATCGGGCCATTGACCATGGCGCTTGCTGTTGGCCAGAGGATGGTTAAGATACATTATTATTATCCTGAAGAGAGGGTAATGATAGGATAATATCAGGAGGATATGTTCTATGAGACAATTTGCAATTCTTGGACTTGGAAGATTCGGACTAAAGGTAGCAAAGACCCTGTCAGAAAAGGGGTGTGATGTGCT
>CAKKST010000105.1 GCA_919903585.1 Nitrospiria bacterium
TATAGACCCTCTGACGCAAACAGTAAGCCTCTATCAAAAAGGAAAGAAGGAAGCAATTATATACAACTTTGAGGAAGAAGTTGCATTACTTGAGGGCCTTTCTGTAAAGATGAAGGAATTACTGTCTTAATAGTTATCTTATCTGTTTTCCCATCCCAAATCCCAATATAGAGCTTTTTAAAATTGGCGGGGACGACGGGGCTCGAACCCGCAACTTCCGCCGTGACAGGGCGGTGCTCTAACCAATTGAACTACGTCCCCAAGACCGCAAAAACGCTAAACTTGATTCGCTAAATCGATAAAGACGCTAAACCGCAAAAAAATAATTTTTGACCGCTTTTGCGTTTTAGTGTTTTCTCTACATTTTGCGCTTTTGCGTTTCTACTTTGCGTTTCTGCGTTTCTACAATCCATTAACAATGCGTTTTATTCCAAGCTTTGATTCGCCAAAATTTAAAATCAATCCAAGTTTTTTATTTAATGTCTTTAAATATGACAAAATTTGTGCAATGTGGATATTACCAATCATCTTTGTGTTTTTTATTTCTAAAATTATTTCATCCTCTATTATAAAATCTATACGCTGCTCACCAAGTAACTTGTCTTTGTATTTCACTTTTATTATCTTTTCTCTACCAAATTTTATATTATTATTTTTTAACTCCGCTTGAAGAGCCTCTTGATAAATCTTCTCATTAAATCCAGCTTTTAATGTCTTATGAATCTCAATGGCTATTCCTATAATCCTGTTTGAAAGCTCATTGATGTCTTTAACATCCATTTTACTTTTTAGCGTTTTCTACATTACCTTTTGCATCTTAGCGGCATTGTTTTTTTGTGCTTTTACCAAAATTTTGTGTTTTAGCGACACTACTTTTGCGTTTCTGCGTTTCTGTTTTTCCTTTTGTGCTTTAGCGTTTCTTTTTTGCGTTTTTGCGTTCCTGCTTTTGCACTTTGTGTTTTTGCGCTTATTTCTTTTGCGCTTTTGCGTCTTTGGTAGGCGGAACAGGGATCGAACCTGTGACCTCTGCCTTGTAAGGGCAGCGC
>CAKKST010000106.1 GCA_919903585.1 Nitrospiria bacterium
AGAAATAGACCTCCTTCCTTTAAAAGGAAACCTTTCTGGACTCTATACCTCCACCAATTTCTATTGACAAGTATTGCTTAATAATGATATTTATTAAAGTTCTATTCTGGTCTGGTCTCATTTGGGAGGATGAGATAATAATATCGGGCAAGCCTTTAATTAAAGACTCATTATGAAACATTACCATGCCAGCAAGTCGGCACAAAGCAAAGTGGAATAAAAATGTCATTCCTGCGAAAGCAGGAATCCAGAAAGAAATGGATTCCGTGTCAAAGCACGGAATGACAAATTGTTGAGGAGTATTTTCAGATGAATCGTCTGCTAATAATAATAGGAATAATAATGACAATGGCTATCCTTGCTGCCTTTATACCCGGAAGCTACGGCGGAAGGGCGCTTGATAAGGCAAAGTCCTTGGGCTACATTGAATATCCCCCGAAGGAGGCAGAGCAGCTTGCAGTGGTGCGCTGCTCACAGTGCCACAGCCTTGACAAGGTTACAAAATACTGCTTTAGATGCGGGCCGCCATTAATCGTTGTGGTTCATAATATGAAGGCATTTGTTACACTATGGCAAAAGAAATTTCCTGAGCAGCAGGTGCCGGCTTTGACAGATGCAGAGGCAGTAGCTATAGCGCAGGTATGGAGCGCATTAATCGGGAACTGGGAGGATGGCTGGAATAAAAATGATCTGATTAAATTGCTGGAGAATGATAAGGCGCTGTTAAAGCTCCTTGACACGCCAATAAAGGTGAGGAAGATAGAGGCAGCGCTCGCAGGCAAGAGCGCACCGGGCACATATAAAGAGGTGTTTGACGATATACAGCAGAAGAAGTAGGGTAGATTATCTGACCCCTCACCCTTGCCCTCTCCCGCAAGGGGAGAGGGGATGTCTTTTTGTAGGGCAACCCTTTAGGGTTGCTTAAGTAGGGGCAGGTTTGAAACCTGCCCCTACAGCCTTGCCCTACACCCCCTCCCTTGATGGGAGGGGATTAAGGGGAGGGTGAATTAATTATTTTTTAAGAAAGGTAAAGAGGAATGATAGAAGTAGAAAATCTGACAAAGACCTATGGTTCTTTTAATGCCCTTAAGGGCATTACCTTTAAGGTAGAAAAGGGCGAGATACTCGGCTTTCTGGGCCCCAATGGCGCAGGCAAGACAACCACAATGCGGATACTCACATGCTTCTTCCCTGCAACATCAGGAAGGGCAAGGGTCTGCGGATTTGATGTGTTTGAGAACCCGCTGGATGTGAAAAAGAGGATTGGCTATCTCCCTGAGAATGTCCCATTATATAAGGACATGGAGATTACAGATTATCTGACATTTGTCGGCAGGATAAAGGGCATTGACACAGGGGAAATAAAAAAGAAGGTCAACAAGGTGATGGATGACTGCGGCATAACACACATGGCCGGAAAATTAATAGGCGAGCTTTCAAAGGGATACAGACAGAGGGTCGGCCTTGCGCAGGCGCTAATCAGCGACCCTGAGGTTCTGATACTTGATGAGCCCACAATCGGCCTTGACCCAAAACAGATAATAGAGATAAGGCAGTTAATAAAAAATCTGGCGGGAAGGCATACAGTTATCCTGAGCACCCATATCCTGCCTGAGGTGAGCATGACCTGCCAGAGGGTAGTTATTATAAATGAGGGAAGGGTTATTGCTATTGACACGCCGCAGAACCTTACAAGCCAGATTCAGGGCGCAGCGAAGATATTATTTAAGATTGAAGGGAGTTCTTCGGATGTTATGGAGGAGCTTAAAAGGGCAAGGGGCATAAAGAAGGTAGAAATGAAGGATACAAATAATGGCGTCTCAGACTATATTGTGGAGTTTGAAAAGGGTGTTGATGAGAGAAAGGGCATACCCGCGCTTATTGTTAAGAAAGGATGGGGGCTCCTTGAGATGAGGCCGATGGTGATGAGCCTTGAGGATATATTCATCAAGCTTGTTACAGAGGAGAAGGGGGTATAGGGATGCGGAATTTTTATCTTATATTCAAAAAGGAATTAAAATCCTATTTTTACTCTCCCATCGCCTATGTTGTTATAACAATATTTTTGATAATCACAGGGTATTTCTTTTACAATATATTTGCCGCCTTCAGCACCATAAGCTTTCAGGCCCAGATGAACCCTGGCCTCGCAAGGCAGTATAATCTCCTGAATATAACAGAGAGCGTGGTAAGGCCGCTCTTTGGAAATATAAGCGTAATCATGCTCGTGTTAATGCCGCTTTTGACAATGAGGCTCTTTGCAGAGGAGAAGAGGTCAGGCACAATAGAGCTCCTGCTTACATATCCTGTAAGGGATATTGAGGTGGTAATGGGAAAATTTGCCGCCTGTGTCGCTATCTTTGGCATCATGCTCATCTTCACCTTTATATATCCAGTCTTAATAAAGATATACGGCCAGCCTGAGCTTGGACCAATAATCACAGGTTATATCGGCCTTTTCCTTATGGGCGCTGCATTTATATCCTTTGGTGTCTTTGCATCCACGTTAACAGAGAATCAGGTTGTAGCAGCGGTCTTATCATTTGGCGTCCTGCTCCTCTTCTGGATGATGGGATACACCCTTGCCTTTGCAGACCCCGGCCTGATTGGCATTATGTCCTATATTGCCTTAATGCAGCACCTTGAGGGCTTTGCAAAGGGTGTCATTGACAGCGGCGATGTAATATACTATCTAAACTTTATCATGCTCTGTCTCTTTTTAACCTTAAGGGCATTAGAATCAAAGAAGTGGAGGGGATAAACAAAAAATATGTTTAGGAATATTATTGGTCTTCTGGGAATATTATTAGTCATAGCAGGCAGCCTTGTGTTTGCAGTAAACACCATACTAACGACACTGTCTGCCTCGCTGATCTTTGCAGGACTTCTGCTCTTACTGGTATACTTTTATATAAACTTTGCGAGGATCAGGGATCTCCTGCTTAATCGCTCTGCAAAGTATGGCGCAAATATGGCGGTGATGATTTTGATTTTCCTCTGTGTCCTTGCCCTAATAGGTGTAATATCCACCCGATATAAAAAGAGGTTGGACCTCACCGCAACAAATCGTTATACCCTGTCATCACAGACTATAAAAATATTGAGGTCGCTTAAAAAGGATATTGAGGCAGTTGCCTTTTACAGGGCAGATGAGAGGACAAGGCAGGCAATGGAAGACCTCCTTCAGGAATATTCCTATTATTCGCCCCGTTTCAAATATCAGTTTGTTGACCCTGACAGAAAACCGGCAGTAGCGGCAAAATATGGCGTCTCCTCATACAGGACAACCCTCCTTATATCAGGCAAAAGGCAGGAGACCGTTGGTATTGAGTCGGAAGATAGATTGACAAACGGGATAATAAAGGTAACGAGGGACAATGTAAAGACTGTATACTTTCTAACCGGCCACGGAGAGAACAGCATTACAGACTTTCAGAAGAGCGGATACAAGGCTGCAAAGGAGGCTGTGGAAAAGGAGAACTACGAGGTAAGAACCCTTGTGCTATTGAACATTGAAGACATACCGCAGGATGCCTCTCTCATTATAATAAGCGGCCCGTCAAAGGACATTGTAACATCTGAAATACAAAAGCTTGAAAGCTATATAAAGAAGGGCGGGAAGCTGCTTGTCATGCTTGACCCCGGCAGGGTGCACAATCTTGTTCCCTTTTTAGCCAAATACGGCTTTGAGATTGGTGATGATATTATCATTGATAAACTGAGTCAGGTATTCGGCGCCAACTATCTAACACCGGTTGTTACAGAATATGAGGACAAACATCCGCTCACAAGGGACTTTAATGTTGCTACCTTCTTCCCTATTGCACGTTCAGTGGATATTGCAAAGGATCCTTCCAAAGGCGCCTATCCATTTGCGAGGACAGGCACGAATAGCTGGGCAGAGACAGACAAAAAGGCATTGGAAGCAGGAAAGGCAGAATATCAGGAGGGAAAGGATACAAAAGGCCCTGTAACCATCGGCGCAGTAACAGCAGTGGAGACACAAATCAAGGATGAGGCCGGAAAAAAGAAATATGCAAAGATTGTGGTTTATGGCGATTCTGATTTTGCTAATAATACAAACCTGAACCTTGCTGGCAATAAAGACCTCTTTTTAAATACAATAGGCTGGCTTGCCGAAGAAGAGGATCTGATAGCAATCAGGAGCAAGAATAGTGAATCAACGCCTGTTGTACTCACTGCAACACAGGGGAGACTGATATTCTGGCTGCCTGTTATTGTCTTCCCGTCTATTGTCCTCGCAACAGGCCTTCTAATCTACAACAGGCGGAGGCTCAGGAGGTGAGTTTTTTTAAAAAGACGATCTTCTGGATCATCATCCTCGCTGCAATAGGCGGGGCATTTCTTGTATTTACAAAAGAGGAAGAAAAGATTGAAATAAGGAGGGAGGAAGAAAAAAGTCTCCTTCGTTTTGAGCCTGAGGATATTTCCTCCTTTGCCATAAAAAGGGGCGATATTATCATTGAGTGTCAGGATGGCAGCAATGGGTGGCATATTACCAAACCAGTAAAGGCGGATGGCGATAAGGATGCTTTTGACAGGTTCTTTAGGATGGTTGTTAAGGCCAAATTTGATGGCGTGCTTTTTGAGGAGCATCAAAAGGAAAAGCTTGCTGAATTTGGCCTTGAGAAGCCATATCTTGAGATAGAGTTTAAGTTAAAAAATAATAAAAAGCCGGTTACCCTCTATTTTGGCGATAGGGGTCCAACACAGAATATTGCCTTTGCAATGGTCTCAGATGATAAGAGATTCTTCCGTTTACATTCAGATATCCGCGCAGAGGCAGATAAGGATGCCTATGCCCTCCGGGATAAGACTATACTACTGATTGATCCAATTAAGGCACGGGGTGTTGCTATTATAAGACCCGAAGGAAAGATTGTAATGGAACAGCCCATTCAGGGCAGATGGGATTTTACAGAACCAGAAGGCAGCGGTATAGTAAATGTGGCAAAGCTGATGGAATTGCTCTATAAGGTCAAGAGCTCAAAGGCAAAGGCATTTATAGAAGAAGATCCAAAGGATTTAAAAAAATATGGCCTTGATAATCCAAAAATAAAACTCAATGTCTGGTCAGGCGGCAAGAACCCGCCAGAGGTGCTCTTAATCGGCGGCAGGGATAAAGCCCTCCGTGGTTATTATGCCAAAAGGGAGTTGGTAGCTAATGTCTTTCTCCTTGAGGAGGACTTTATAGACATCCTTCCAAAGGCTGCAAAGGAGATGGCGGAGTAACTGTTTAGCGTTTGTAAAAGAACCGCTAAACATCATTGAAAATTGCAAAGTGCAAAGTGAAAAATGCAAAATTATGGAAAGAAATCGTTAAAAATTTGCAATTTGCATTTAAGTATAGTCATACTTTAGAATGACTGTGTTACATGGCGGAGAAGTAGGGTGATAGCCTATGGGCCGTTGAGGCCTTTTGTAGGGCAACCCTTTAGGATTGCTCATGTGAGGCCAGACATCCTTTGTAGGCACGGTTTAAACCGTGCCTACAGACTTAGATGGGAGGAGACAGTTCTTTTATTTTCCCATCCCTGCCTGCCGACAGGCAGGGATGGGAGGGGGAGGGTGAAATGAGGATTTTCAGATGAAACCCGCATGAGCTATAGGCTCACAAAGGGGGATGAAAATTATCACTCGTAGAAACAGGTCTTTAGACCTGTTATGTTTAACATGGCTAAAGCCATGTTTCTACGAATCCAGAAGGAGATTCTGTGCATTTTCGGGGCAAAAAAATCAAACTTAACATCATCACACTATGCCTTCTGATCCTTTGCCTTTCTGCTTTCCCTGCCCACGCACAAAAGGAAACAAAAAAATCCCCTGCTAAAAAAGAAACAGGAACAATAAAGATAGGTGTTATCGGCCCTGCAACAGGAGACCTTGCTGACTATGGCCAGAAAACACTTGCTGGTGTAATGACTGCTGTTAATGAGATAAATGCAAAGGGAGGAATCCTCGGCAAGGAGTTGGAGGTCCTGCCTTATGATGACAAGAACACAAGGGGCGGCGCTGTAAATGCAGCCATTAAATTAATTGAGCAGCACAAGGTTATAGGGATTATCTCAGCGCCGACAGGCTGGTCGTCCTTCGCACCCACCTTTGCAGCAAACAGTGCAAAGACTATATATCTATCAGCAGGCACAAGGAGAAAGCTCGGGAAAACAGGCAGCTTTATCTTCAGGAATTCACTGCCCGATGATATTGCAGCAGAGGATACTATTGCGTATTGCGTTGATAAATTAGGCTATAAAAATTATGCCCTAATTACTTCAATGGACAATGACTACTCGCTTACCCTCAGCGCATATTTTAAGAAAGGGATACTGGACAAAAAGGCAAAGATTATTGATGAGGTTCATACAGGCGAGGGGTATACTGATTTTAAGGATACCATATCTGGACTCAAGAAAAAATCAGGTGGTGCAATTGATGCAATAATATATACCGGCGGGCCTAAAGAGGCCGCACTGATTATGGAAGAGGCAAGAAGGCAGGAATTAAAGGCCGCACTCATAGGCGGCGAGGATCTGATGGTTCCTGAATTATGGGAAACAGGAAAGGATGCGGTAATAGGAACAATTGCATATAACAGCTTTGCCGCAGAAAGTAAGACAAAAGAGGCCGCAAAATTTATAGAGCTTTATAAGAAAGAAAAAAATGAGCTGCCGGATGGAAGAGCGGCGCTGGCCTATGATGCAGCGCTCCTTCTTGCTGAGGCAATTAAGACGGCAAAATCTACAGACAGGGTTAGGGTGCGTGATTCCCTTGTAAGTTTAAAAGGGTTTCGCGGGGCAACAGGTTCAATGAGTTTCAGGCAGGGCGGCGAGCCGCTAAAGCATCCGTTTATCTTCAAGCTTGAAAAGACAGCCGGCAGCTATTCCTTTAAACTTGTTGAAGAAAAGAATTGAACACTCAAATAATCGGAATCTTCCTATTCTCTGCTTCATTATTACTACTTGAGATAACCCTCACAAGGCTGAGCTCTGTAATTCTCTCCTACCATCATGTCTTCCTCGTGGTTTCAATCTCCATGCTGGGGCTTGGAATTGGCGGTCTTGCTGCCTTTTACCTTGCCAATAAACCTGAGAAGGGCGAGAGATATCTGCTGCTGAGCTGTGCATTATTTATTATCTCCACACCTATCTCAATAATCTTAATGTCGCAGCTTCCTTATACGCCCAATATCTTCTTCTATGCCTTTTTAATGTTCATCCCCTTTTTCTTTGCAGGCATTCTCTTATCTATCATATTCAGGCTCTATCCTGAATATAGCTCAAGGCTTTATGCAGCAGATATTGCCGGCGCAGCAGCAGGGGTGGCCGCAGCAGTACTTTTGCTGAAACTATCAGGCGGGGTAAATAGCGCACTCTTTGCTGCTGTAATGGCATCAGCGGCAATGATATTTTTCAGCCTCAGGACAAAGAAATTTATTTTGCCTGTCCTGTTTACTCTTATTACCTCTACTCTCTTTCTTGCAAATCTATCATTCCCATTTGCAAAAGAGGTGCCTATAGGCGACGACCCTGTAAAGGATTTAAGCAGATTACTCGCTGATCCTGAAAGTGGCGGTGAGATTATTGAAACACGGTGGAGCGCCTTTGGCAGAACAGACCTTGTAAGGCACACAAAGAACGAGGGATTTATGACCCTCTTTGTGGACGGGACAGCAGGAACGCCAATGTACCGCTTTAACGGTGATATTAAAAATCCTGATAGTATGATAAAAGAGATGCCTCAAACCTTTCCGGGATATTTTCCATTTCTCTTTCTCACAGAGCATGAAAAGGAAAATACCCTGATTATCGGCAGCGGCGGCGGCAGGGATGTGCTTATTGCATTAATGGCAGGTATAAAGGATATAACAGCAGTGGAGATAAACAGGGAGCTGGTTGATATTGTAAAGGAGCGCGTCGGTTTTAATGGCGGAATCTATACTAAATATAAAAATGTAAATGTTCTTATTGATGAGGGGAGGAGCTTCCTCAGGCGATCAGATCATAAATATAACTCAATTATACTTACACTGCCTGTTACAAAGAGCAGCAGGAGCATAGAGGGCTATGCGCTTACAGAGAGCTTTCTTTTGACCTCTGAATCTATCAGCGATTATCTTGAGCATTTAAAAGATGACGGCCAGCTTATTGTGCTTGTTCATAACAAGAACATGGCCATGAGGCTGGTTTCGCTTGCGCTTGATGCAATGAAGGATGCTGGAATAGACAATCCCGCAGCAATGAGGCGCATATATCTATTTGGCGAGAAGCTCCCATTATTTGTTTTAAAGAAAAGGCCATTCACTGAGGATGAGATAAGCCTCAGGGCAGCGGAGATGAGAAGGCTCGGCTTTGATGAGGGCATTCTCTTTATGCCTTATAATAAGATTAATAGCCAGGATTCTTTAAACAGGACGCTGGCATTGATTGCAAGTGGACAGGTTACGATGGATAAGGTTATTAAGGCATCTGATAAGGATATGTCGCCTGTAACAGATGACAGCCCTTTTTTCTATAAATTTGAAAAGGGGCTGCCAGAGAATATCGTGAGCCTCCTTTGGTTCGCTGTCATACTATCTATAATAATAACTTTCCTGCCATTTATACTCAGCCTTAAATCAAAACTTAACCTCTCAACCTTTAAACCAGCGCTGCTCTTTGTCCTTCTCGGCGCAGGGTTTATGATCCTTGAGGTATCTTTTATCCAGAGATTTATCCTATTTTTAGGCGCGCCGGTTATCTCTCTTTCGGTGTTTCTGATAACACTTTTTACTGGAATGGGATTTGGAAGCCTTTACAGCAGCAGGTTTGAAGCCTACACCACACCCCCCTTTAATTCCCCCCTTAGTAAGGGGGGACACAGAGGGGTTGAGGTGGGAGGGTCAGGGAAAGTGTCCAATATTATAGCTTCTAAGATAAGCCTCTACGCTTTTCTGATAGGTATAATAATTCTTATCTACACGCTTCTTTTGCCTTATCTAAGATTTTTTATCGGCTATGACCTCGGCACAAGGGTATTAATAACTGTAATCTTGCTCCTGCCGCTCGGCTTTTTATTGGGAATCCCCTTTCCTTCAGGCATAAGGGCATTAAAGCAGGAAAACAAAGAATCCTTGATCCCTTGGATGTGGGGGATCAATGGCGCAGCATCAGTTCTCGGCTCTGCCCTTGCTGTGGCCATTGCAATCAAAATCGGATTTACCGCCGCAGGGCTTACCGGCGCAGGCTGCTATCTTCTTATCGGCCTAATCTACATCTCCCATCAGAACAAAAGAACCTGATAAAAACCATTTCTTATTTACGCCTCTGATTCTTTTTTTATTTTTCCCTTGACACAGATTCCTTTTTAATGTATATTTATTATCATATAGTAAAAATTACTATTTGATAATAAATATTGGTAATAAATACTATGGAAAAGGCGTCAGGTTTTATTGCAAAATGCAGGGAGAGGGGGCTAAAGCTTACGCCCCAAAGGCTTGCGATCCATAAGATCCTTGCGGCAAAGGCGCAGCACCCGACTATAAATGAGGTGTACGAGAGGATAAAGAAGGACTACCCTTCTCTTTCCTTAAACACTGTTTATAAGACCCTGCAGCTCTTTATTGAACTCGGCATGGCATCACAGTTTACCACGAAGGAGGGTGTGATAAGGTATGAGATAAAGATACAGCCCCATCACCATATCCTCTGCCTGAAATGCAGGAGGATTAATGACATCTTTGACAGCTCCCTTGACAAATTAAAGGTGTCTCCGCCTTTAAAAGGCGGATTTGAAATAATAAGGCATGATGTAATATTTTACGGTTATTGCAGTGAATGTAAGCAAGAAGGGAGGTGATACTATGGCTAAGACAGCAGATAATTTAGAGATGAATTTTAAGGGCGAGACCAGCGAAGTCGGTCTATATCTCGCAATGTCCAAGCAGGCAGAGGTTGAAGGACATCCTGACATTGCCATGTACCTGCGCCAGGTAGCAATGGATGAGGCTTGGCATGCTGCATGGGTTGCAAAGATTCAGGGCAAGATTGGCGATACAAAGGCAAACCTTGAAAAAATGATCAAGGGCGAGACAGGCGCCTGCGCTGGCAAGGCAGATGCTGCAAAGCTCGCAAAGGATGAAGGCAATGACGAGGCAGCAAAATTCTTTGACGCAGCGTCCAAGGATGAAGACAGGCATCGCGCAGGGCTTGAGGGATTTTTAAAAAAGATGAATTCTCATTAAAGAGTAGGGGCCATTCATGAATTGCCCCTACAGAAATTTATGGAGGTATTAATATGGATTGCGTAGATGTATTAAAAAAGAAGGAGTTTAAGGACGATGGTGTAAACAAGGTAACATATCTGAAAACAGAGCAAATTACAGCAGATACCTATTATTTCAAACAGGGACAGGTGCTTGATTACCACAGGCACCCGGAAGGGGATCAGATCTTCTTTATCAATGAAGGCGAAGGCGAATTTTATATTGATAATGGGAAGGAAGAAAAAATCCCTGTGCGCTCAGGCATGACAGTCCTTGCGCCCAAGAATGTCTGGCACAAGCTTGTATGCACAGGCAAGGAAGGCCTTGTGGCATCGCAGGTTACTAAGCAACCTGCCGGCATGGAGAAGAGATAAAATTCTTGACTTTAGGCTATGTGAGGGTGTATATTTTATTTGTGTCCTATGATCCCGCCTGAAAGGCGGGGTCAGCAGGGCATAAGAATCAGGCATTAATTAATTCAAGAAGAATCACTAATCCTATCACAACCAGCTTTCTTAAAAAGATTTACAAAGTAATTCCTTAACAATCAGGAGGCATAATTACTCCCTCATATCTTAAAGCCTCTCAGGTCGGTGAAAGGAGGAAGGCACAGATGAAAAAAATGACAGAAGAGAATCTAAAGGCTGCCTTTGCAGGTGAGAGTCAGGCGCATATGAAATATCTGGTTTTTGCTGACAAGGCAGAACAGGAAGGAAAATTGAATACTGCGCGGCTCTTTAAGGCGATTGCATATGCAGAGCAGGTTCATGCAACAAATCATCTAAAGGCGCTGGGCAACGTTAAGTCCACATCAGAGAATTTAGACACAGCAATTGGAGGAGAGACCTTTGAGGTAGAGGAGATGTATCCTGCCTATAATGCTGTGGCCGAGCTTCAAAATGAAAAGGGCGCAAAAAAGAGCATGGGCTGGGCAGAGGAGGCAGAAAAGATACATATCACGCTCTATGGCAATGCAAAAAAGGCAATGCTAAAAGGCGAGGATGTAAAGGTCGGCGATATTTATATCTGCGAATTCTGCGGCTATACTGCTGAAGGCAAGGCTCCTGACAAGTGTCCGCTCTGCGGCGCAGCAAAGGACAAGTTTAAGAAATTTTAACTGAGGAGGAATGCTATGAAATGGAAATGCGGAATATGCGGATATATCCATGACGGCGAGAATGCGCCGGAGAAATGCCCCAAGTGCGGAGCGCCAAAGGAAAAATTTGAAAAACTCACTGATGACTCAGCAAGGCTTATTGATAAATCAAGGTTTACAAATCTGCTTCATCAAAGGCTCGCCTCAGCGCTTGATGAGCTTACTGCAATAAGCGACAAGGGCATTGCAGACAACCTTGATCCAGGCTGCGTGGATATCTTTAAAAAGGCAAAGGCAGAGGCGTTTATCATTAGCCAGATGATTAAGGCAGAGATACAGACCCATATCAGCAAAGGAAAATGGGGCTAAAGCAGCAGTGGAAGATATCAGTGAGAAGATGTTAGTGATAAAAAAAGAAAGGACGGTGTAAGATGAAAAACCAAAAGATCATAGACGCATTAAATAAGGACAGGGCTGATGAGCTTGGCGCAATCATTCAATACATGGGGCATCATTATACTGCGGACGGTATGGAGAGCCCTGCTATAGTAGGGATTTTTAAGACAACTGCAATAGATGAAATGAAACATGCTGAGATGCTGGCTGAGAGAATTGTTTACCTTGGCGGTGATCCTGTAAACAAACCCTCAGATATTAAAAAAGGCGGCGAGCTGAAGAAGATGGTTCAGGACGATCTGGCAAGCGAGAATGGTGCAATCAAGCAGTATAAGGAGCATATCAAACTATGTGCGGATGAAGGTGACTCAACAACAAGGCTGATGCTTGAAAATATCTTATCTGATGAGGAAAAGCATGCGGATCAATGGGAGACAATACTGGGGGTAAAGAAGTAACGAGGTAAGGAATTATAATTCTGTAATAAAGCCTCCCCTCCCTTGATGGGAGGGGATTAAGGGAAGGGTTAATCACCCTCACCCCAGCCCTCTCCCCCTAAGGGAGAGGGAGTTAAGGAAATGAGGTTCAGAATGCCCAAAATAGCAATAATCTATGGCACACAGGCAGGCAGCACAGAGATGATAGCGGTTGCAGTTGAAGAAGGTGTTAAGAAGGCCGGCTTAGATACTATATTGAAGAATGTAACAGTTGCGAAGCCTGACGACCTGAAGGACATTGACGGCCTTATCCTCGGCGCCCCCACCTATCATGCCGACCTCTTTGACGGCATGAAGAATTTTCTGCTAAGGATAAGGGATACTAATTTAAAAGGGAAGGTCGGCTCTGCCTTTGGCTCCTATGGCTGGAGCGGCGAGGCAGTGGAAAAGATGATAAGCACATTAAAATATTTTGGAATGAAGGTGGTTGAGCCGGGTCTGCTCATTAAAAATCAGCCGGATGAAAGCGGCCTTGATGAGTGCAGAAGATTTGGTGAAAAGATTGCCAAAAAAATTAAATAATTTTATACACCGAACCCCTTCAATCTATCCACCATAGCTGATTCAGAGGTTCCCTTTTCCTTCTTCTCACGATTTTCTTCAATATCAATTATGTCTGAAAGATAAAGCATGTATATGGATTTTAATGCCTCCTCCTTTATTATATCAGGCGGCCTTAACAAATAGTTGATTGTAGCGCCCTTCCTTACAGAATCAAGGATCGTGAGCTCGCTTGCAGTAAAATTTAGATTACCGCCAAATTTACCGAACTCAGGAGAAAGTATTAATTTTTTATTGTAATCAGGCAGGCCGCTCACCAAATTTATATTTACACTGCCGATAGTCTCCTTTAACTGCCTGTATAATACCTCTGGAATAAAATAGTTTATAGTCTCTCTGATTGGAGGAAGATTCTCCTGCCAGTTATATTCTCCGCTTTTTAACAAAAATATCTCCTTTAAGGATTCATTCTCATTCGCCATTTTATATTTTGCATAGACAATCTGCTTATCCTTTATATAAATGCTTCCAATAGAATTACCGCTTTTTACAAAAAGGACCCCTGTTGTATTTGAATGGTTAATCCTTTTGAGTATCTCATATACAACAAGACCATGCAGATTGCCCTTCAAACCCTTGTCCATCATGAATTACCCTCACCTAAGAATTAAGCAGCTATTTTAAATATAACAGAGAGCTATAGTATTGTCAAATAAGGCAAAAATACCGTCAAGAGTAAAATATTTAAAAACAAGAGGTTCTAAAATCAGCATGGAAATTATCACACCAGAATAGAAATTTTAAAATATACGAATTATAGAACCTACCCTTCGCTCCTCTTTCTTACTATTACCTCCCATTCTTTTTCACCTGTCTTCTTCACGGCTATGATTTCATTACCCTCTTTTTCAAGGCTCCTCGGGACATTCTCGGTGGCAGGCGGATAATCTACAATCACCTTTAGAACCTCACCATCCTCCATCTCCTCCAAGGCAAGTTTTGACTTTACAAAGGTATATGGGCATATCTCACCCTTAATATCAAGAACCCTGTCAATCTTTGTATCTTTCTTTACTGTCATCTAATCTGCTCTTTTATTATTTATTAATGTCCCAGCGCCTTCAGCTCGTTTATCCTTTTCACCATATCAGGAACCATCGGCACAGGCACAGCAAGAACCATCTCATCATCTTTATAACCAGAAAAATCTCTGGCGCCATGACATAATAATGTAAGGCTCGGCTTTTTTTCAATGTAGCACCTTGCCGTAGCCTCGCCGCACACTGCTGTCTCGCCCCTGAATGATGCGGTTATGCCTCCGAGCAGAATGGACAGCTCCATGAGCTGTCTCGGGTTTACAATAAAAAGCAGGACATCTGCATTCTCTGCATCACCCACCTGAACAGTCCTGAATTTTTCTTTAACCCTTAATTCTACCTCCACATATTTAGGTTCCCTCAGGCCAAGGCAGAGCTCAGGGTTCGGGCATGTAAAGTCCTTTTCATTAAGATTAAACCCTTTCCCGCTAACAGCAGACTCTCGCACAAACCAGCAGTAGAACTGTCCCTCTTTAGGATGACCCTCTGCAATGTCATCCTTTAAAAGCTTTACCCCGACTATTTCGGAGTTTAGCTTCAGATATTCTTTTATAATCTTTAGGTTTTCTTTTAAATCTTCCATTCTTTCTATTTGTAGGGGCGAACCTGCGTGTTCGCCCAGATAAAGGGCAGACACATAGGTCTGCCCCCTACAGCTTTTTTACAAAGCCGTTAAATAAAATAGTTTATCCTTGCATCCCCTATGTTTGCCAAAAATGCCGCTGCGCCCGCCACCTCATCAACCTCTTCGATAAGGTCCTCTTTTTTGACACCAACTGTCTCCATTGCCATCTCGCAAACCGCGAGCTTCACACCAAGCATCTTGGCTGCTGATATGTGGTCATTTAAGGTCATAATCTTCTTGCGCCTCATCCTCTCCTTTGTTGCCCTTGCGCCAATGCCGAAGAGGTTGTATTTGGAGAGGGTGAGGCTCTCCGCACCCCCCCTCGCAAAGAAGCTGTGTATCTTCTCAAAGAAGGTTTCGCCCTCTCTCCTCGCGCCCTCTTTTGTTACGATATCAATCCCTCCGAAGGTAAAAAATACAGAGACCTCCATGTTTAATGCCGCCCCTGCATTTATCAGTGTAAAGGCCATAAGGGCCTTATCAAGGTCGCCGCTGCACAGGACAATCGTCATCTTCTCGCTTTTTATCTCACCCAATTTAACATTACCCCTTCTTTATCATAAACTTTAATAGTTTATCTTCTTCAATGCACTCCGTAAACTCTACATTATTTTTCTGGCACCAGCCATATACATCTGTCTTATTATCCTTATTTGCAATCACCATAAGGGTATCCCCTGCCTGCAATTCTTTCATCTTCTGTGTCAGCTTAAGCACAGGGATGGGGCAGATCATGCCGCGAATATCCAGTGTGTCCTTTGCTTCTCCCATTTTTAACACATCCTCATATAAATGAAAAACCCCTTCCCACGCCCAATTTTAGTGAAGAAGGGGAGCTGAATCAGTGAGAGATTTTTTGGTGGAGCTGAGCGGGATCGAACCGCTGACCTCTTGAATGCCATTCAAGCGCTCTCCCAACTGAGCTACAGCCCCACTGTTTGTTATACTAACATTCTCTATTATTTCTTGTCAAGGATGAAAAAGGGAGGAAGATGAGTAAAAGGCAGTGTGTATTTTTTTTAAAGGCCTTAAGAATTTTTAAGGAGATAAAACAATAAAGCAAACAGCCCTGCGCCAAAGAGTATGCCTATCGGCGCAAGAAATGACCTTTTTGCCTTAAATCTTGCAGCGAGCTGCATTACACCGCCGCTTGACCTTATCATCATTACTGGCTCATAGATATTTCCTGACTTTAACTGTGATGTGTCTATCTTTATATTTGCCAATACTGTCTTTTCATTAAACTCCTTTGGCTCAGCAGATATCCATGGCTGGTCAAAGCTTATGCTGCCCCTGTATGGATAGCACCCAAGATAAGGCAGTGCAAGCTCAAATGTCCTTGTCTTGCCGCATGGAACCTTTCTCAGATCAAGGAACCGCCTCGTCTCATTAACATCAAGCCTTTTTGTCTTAGCGCCCTTTGGCCGCGCAGCCTCAATTAGCGCCTTGTATATGTCATCCTTCATTTCAAGGGCGCTCTGATACCGCTTCTCCTTTTCGTATGCCACTGCCTTTATTATTATATCTGATGTCTTCTTCGTGATGTTTCTATTAAATATTACAGGCGGCTTAAACTCAAACGGGGTTCCCCTTGGGTCTCTGCCTGTCAGGCAATGGTGCATTGTTGCGCCGAGTGAATATATATCTGACCTCGCATCGGTCTGGCCAAGGCCGTACTGCTCAGGCGCTGCATAGCCGGGTGTGCCGAAGATATATGTGTCGCCCTTTTTCTCCTTTTTAAAAAATCGGGCTATGCCAAAGTCTATCAGCTTTACCCTGTTTTCAGGGCTTACCATTATATTGCCGGGCTTTAAATCACGGAATACTATCGGCCTCGGGCTCTGTATGTTCAGGAAATATAAAACCCTGCATATCTGCACCGCCCAGTTCAGCACCATCAGCTCATCAGGCAGCCGCCCCTGATTCTCAATCAATATGTCTTCAAGGGTCTTTCCCTCCACATACTCCATCACAAGATAGGGCGTAGATCTTATTACAAAGAAGTCCTCTATTTTGGGCAGATTGGGGTGATCAAGTCTTGCTAATATCCTTGCCTCCATCTTAAACTGGTTTAAGACCTGTGTCTTTTCAGAGGTGTCAACGAAGCCGTCCTTTACCTCTTTTATTGCAAAACGGCGTCTGTCAGCTATCCGCTCTGCCTTATAGACTGTGCTCATACCGCCATCGCCGAGAAGGCCGATGATTTTGTATCTGTTTTTTAATTTTGAACCGAGCATTAGCATAATTATCACAATGGTAAATTTATATCCCCCTCACCCCAACCCTCTCCCACAAGGGGCGAGGGGGCTCAAATTCTTTCCCCTCCCTTGATGGGAGGGGATTAAGGGGAGGGTGAATATTGTTAACTTTCTAAAGTTGTTCACTACGGTTTACAGCAGTTTACAGCCTCTTCCCGCAGTTAGGGCAGAATTTGCCTGCCTTTCTAATTATCCCGTTACACGCAGGGCATCTGTCTAATTCAATATTCCTCTTCTGTGCCTTCTCGCTGTATCTAAAGATAAGCTTTGCTTTGCCGACACCGATTACATCCCCATCCTTCAGTGGCGTCGGCCCTGCAATCATCTGATGATTCAGAAAAGTCCCAAGGCCATCACTTGTGCCTTCAATAGTATATTCCCCATCTGATCTTTTTATTCGCGCATGGTACTGTGCAACACCCTCGTCCTTAAAAATAGCAATCTCATTCCTCTCATCCCTGCCTATCCCAGCAGCATCAGACAATATAAAATCTGTTGCCTTTGACCTCCCCTGAAGCACAGAGATATGCGCCTTTTTGTATACCCTCTCCTGCTTCATTAAAGATAGGGAAAGGAGTGAGCCCACGGCAGCAACAGGTGCAAGAAAGAGCAGGAGAGACGGCCTGCCCGGGCTTCCAAAGAGTGTTGACTCAGGCTGAAAATATCTCCTGCCTGCAAAAAGCCGTTCACCTTTATATTCTACTGATAACTGAACATTGCGGAGGTACTCGCCCTTTTTTAGTGTAAAAAATGTAACAATATATTCATTTTTAAGCTGCGTGCCTATTGTCTCATAAAAGGCCACAAGCCTCTCGGGTGTTGGCGTGAAGAAATATTCCCCGCCGCTTTCGCCTGCCAGCCTTTTTAACTGCTCTTCTTTAACATCCTTCCCAAGTCCAATAGTGTAGATGGACATATTGTGCATGGAGGCGTACTCAACAGTATCTGAAAATGTATGTATGCCCCTGTTGCTCTTGCCGTCTGTAAGGATTATGACCGCCTTCCTGCCCGGTGCAGATGCCATATTTTCAATTGCTGAATAAAGGGCATCAAACATCGCTGTATTCCCGCCGATCTTTATCCCGGCTACCTTCTGCCTTAACAGCTCTTTATCTGATGTAGGCTCAGATATAAAATCCACCTTATCATCAAAGACTATTATGCCTGCCTTGTCCTCAGGCTCCATGAGATTTATAAATTCCAAGAGCGATGCCTTTGCCTTCTCCATCTTCTCACCCTTCATGCTTCCGCTCTTGTCAAGGATGAGCATAACAGAGATGTTCTTTTTTGCGCCTGCTGCCTTTACCCTCTCAATATTCATGGGCTCATAGACAGCGCCATTCTCCTTAATCTGCCATTTGCCCCTTGAAAGAGGTATATCCTTTATTGGCCTCCCGTCCTTATCAAGAACAGCCACATAGGCGTCCACCTTTGGATAGCCTGATAAATCAAACTGTGTGATTACAGGCCTTATCTCCTCTGCAAAGGCTGAGGCGCTTGTTATTATCAGGGCTGTAATTAATAACAGACCCTTTAACACAGTCTTTTTATAGGCAGAGGCAACACTGCCTGCATCTTCCTGCTTCACATCAGCCTCCCTCTGCCTGTAGTGATTAAATAATAGTATCGCGCTTCCCATCCTGATAACATCACCGTTCTTTAACTCACCACTGCTGATCTTCCTGTCATTTACATAAACCCCTGTGCCGCCGCCTGTCTCCTGCATCTCAAAGGCCTTATTGTTAACAATTATCTTTGCATGCTGCAATGCAACCCCTTCGTTTCC
>CAKKST010000107.1 GCA_919903585.1 Nitrospiria bacterium
AGAGCGGCGCATGGTATTCATATAATGGCGAGCGGATAGGTCAGGGAAGGGAGAATGCCATAAAGTTTTTAAAGGATAATACAGCAATAGCAAATGAGATTGAAAACAAGATCAGAGTAGCCTTTGGGCTTGAGACAAAGGCAAAGGCAGAGGAGAAGCGGCTGGCAACGCCCCCAACAAAGGGTGCGGCTGCTGCCAAGCCGGTAACAGTGTGATAAAAAGGGTTCAAGGGTTCAAGGAGTATAGGGTTCTGAGCGCTTCTTTTTTCTGTCATCCCCGAGTGCTTCTATCCCCGATACAAACATTCGGGGACGGATATGGTTTAAAAAACCAGATTCCCGCTCAAAAGCACTGCGGGAATGACAAAAGGGGGCATTCGGGGCTTGCCCTCGCAGGCATTAAGCGGGGGATGACATTCTTTTTTGTCTATTTTATCCCTACAGGAATCCTTGTACCCATAACAGCAGGAGGTTTTTATGAATATTAATGAACTCCTTAAAACAGCCTCAGAGCGCAGGGCATCAGATATCCACATGAAGGTGGGCAGCCCTCCAGTATTGAGGATTGACGGCAAGCTTGTGCCGATGGTGGAACAGAACAGGGTTACACAGGAGGAGGCGGTGTCAGTTGCCTTTGGCATCATGAGCAATCCCCAGAAGCAGAAGTTTAAAGAGAGGAATGAGCTTGACCTTGCCTACAGCGTGCCCGGCCTCGGAAGGTTCAGGGTGAATGTCTTTCAGCAGAGGGGAACAATAGGCATCGTTTTTAGGGTTGTTCCAATGAAGATACAGACTGTGGAGGAGCTTAATCTTCCGGTTGTAATTGAAAAGCTTGGGAATGAACAGAGGGGGCTCATCCTGGTTACAGGGACAACAGGCAGCGGTAAGTCAACTACTCTGGCTGCTGTGATTGATTTTATTAATACAACAAGGACAGAGCATATTATGACCATTGAGGACCCCATTGAATTTTTGCACAGGGATAAGAAGAGCATAGTAAACCAAAGGGAGGTAGGCGCGGATACTGAATCATTCAGCGGCGCATTGCGAAGCGCCCTGAGGCAGGACCCTGATGTCATCCTCGTTGGCGAGATGAGGGATTTTGAGACCATATCCACTGCGCTTACAGCAGCAGAGACAGGCCATCTCGTCCTTAGTACCCTACACACAGTTGATGCCACAGAGACGATAAACCGTATTATATCTGTCTTTCCGCCGTATCAGCAGAAACAGGTCAGGCTTCAGCTTGCGTCCATATTAAAAGGTGTTGTATCAATGAGACTGATACCGAGGGCAGACGGTAAGGGCCGCGTTCCTGCAGCAGAGGTTATGGTTGTGACAGAGACTATAAGGGAGTGTATTATAGATCCTGAAAAGACAAGGAAGATACATGAATTCATTGCTGCCGGCACATCCCAGTATGGTATGCAGACATTTGACCAGTCGCTGTTAAATTTATATAGAAGAGAGCTAATTACCTATGAAGAGGCTATCCGCAGGTGCACAAGGCCTGATGACTTTGCATTAAAGGTAAAGGGTATACAGTCTACCTCTGACCTTGTATGGGATCCACAGAAGACTGAGCGGGCCCCTAAAAAAGCCAGCGACGAGGAGATAAAGATAGAAAGATTCGGCTCAGTAAAGTAAGTTATGAAGGATGAGAAATCAAGGGCAAGAGAGTCCGCATATAAATTTCTTTCCTACAGGCAGAGGAGCAAAAAAGAGGTAGCCGATAAATTAAAAAAAAAGGGATTCTTAGACGAGGTTATTGAAGAGGTAGTTAACAGCCTATTAAATTATAACTATATCAATGATACTGACTTTGCCTCTAATCTGGCAGAAGATAAGATAAGAAATAAGCCGATCGGTCCTGCACTTCTCCGTTTTGAACTCATAAAAAAAAAGATACCAAAAGATATTGTGGATAAAACAATAAAAGAGATATATAATAAATATAGCGAGAGGTCTCTTGCAATGGATGCGCTGAATTCAAGGATTAAGATAACAGGCGGATTAAGAGAGGCAGAGAAAAAAAAGAGGCTTTATAATTATCTGCTGCAGAGGGGCTTCTCATACGACATAGCATATGAAATATTAGGGGAGATGGAGATTGAAACCTAACGAACTGCGAGCCGCATTTATAAATTATTTTGTTAAGAATGGCCATACCCATGTGCCGAGCTCTTCGCTTATCCCATGGTCAGACCCGACACTGCTCTTTACCAATGCAGGCATGGTGCAGTTTAAGTCTGTATTCACCGGCGATGAAAAGAGGGATTACAAAAGGGCTGTGACTGTGCAGAAGTGCGTAAGGGCAGGGGGTAAGCATAATGACCTTGAGAATGTTGGGAGGACAGCGAGGCATCATACATTCTTTGAGATGCTCGGAAATTTTTCCTTTGGCGATTACTTTAAAGAAGAGGCCATTGAGATGGCATGGGAGTTTCTTACAGGGATAATAAAGCTGCCAAAAGACAGATTGTATGTGACGGTATATGAAAAGGATGATAAGGCAGCCTCAATCTGGGAAAAGAAGATAGGCATACCAAAGGAGAGGATAGTAAGGCTCGGTGAAAAGGATAATTTCTGGCAGATGGGTGATATCGGCCCCTGCGGCCCGTGCTCTGAGATAATTATTGATCAGGGCCATGATGTCGGCTGCGGCAGGCCTGAATGCAAGGTAGGCTGTGACTGCGACAGATACCTTGAGATATGGAATCTCGTTTTTATGCAGTATGAGAGGCAGAAGGATGGGGAATTAAAGCCGCTTCCAAGGCCGAGTATAGACACAGGCATGGGCATTGAGAGGCTTGCTGCTGTATCTCAGAAGGTGAAGAGCAATTATGACAGTGATTTGTTCAAGCCCATCATTGCATCAATATGCGAGCTTTCAGAAAAGATATATGGCGCAGATGAGAAGGCAGATGTCTCTATCAGGGTTATTGCCGACCATATAAGGGCAATTACCTTTGCCATATCAGACGGAGTGATGCCTTCCAATGAGGGCAGGGGCTATGTATTAAGAAGGATTATGCGCCGTGCAGCAAGGCATGGAAAGTTTCTTGGAATTGACGAGGCATTTTTATACAGGCTTGGCGGTGTTGTTGTTGACCAGATGAAGTCTGCGTATCCTGAATTGGCTGATACGCATAATTATGTCTCCCGTGTTGTATTAAGCGAAGAGGAGAGATTTATAGACACCCTTGATCACGGCCTGAGGATGGTGAATGAGATAATCAATAAACTAAAGGCTGAGAAGCAGAATGTCATTTCCGGCAAAGACCTTTTCAGGCTCTATGATACTTATGGTTTTCCCCTTGACCTTGCAGGCGATATAGCGGGGGAGCATGGATTTGGCCTTGACGAGGATGGATTTTATTCCGAGATGAATGAGCAGAAGGAGAGGGCAAGGCGGTCATGGCTTGGCGCAGAAGAGGCAAAGGCCGCAACCGTTTATAAAGAGGCGCTTGGGAATATTAAATCCACAGAATTTGTAGGCTATGACAGATTAGAAGAAGATGCGGCAGTCCTTGCAATTATAAAGAATGGCAAGATTGCAGATAAGGCTCAGGAAGGTGATGAGGCAGAGATAGTTTTAGACAAGACGCCCTTTTATGCTGAAAGCGGCGGCCAGACTGGAGATATCGGGACAATAACTAAAAAGGACATTAAGATAGAAGTATATGATGTTGTAAAACCGTTGCCGTTAATATTTGTGCATAAAGGCAGGATTCAAAGGGGCGGGATAAAGATTGGCGACAGGGCGCTGGCAAAGGTGGATATATCAGGAAGAACATCTGCTGCCCGAAATCATACTGCAACGCATATACTGCACTCTGTGCTTAAATATGTCCTCGGCGACCATGTAAAGCAGGCAGGCTCTTTTGTGGCGAGGGACAGGCTGAGATTTGATTTCACGCACTTTTCTTCAATAAATAAAAGAGACCTTGACAGGATTGAGGAGCTTGTGAATGAGAGGATAAGGCAGAATAAAGGTGTTTCAGTGGCAGTAATGCCTATTGATGATGCAGTGGCCTCGGGTGCAACTGCGCTCTTTGGCGAGAAGTATGGTGAGAAGGTTCGTGTGGTTCAGGTGGGTGATTTCAGCAAAGAGTTGTGCGGAGGGACTCACTGCACGGCATCGGGTGATATAGGTTTATTCAAGATAGTAAGCGAGTCCAGTGTTGCTGCCGGTGTCCGCAGGATTGAGGCTTTAACAGGCGAAGAGGCATACAAGTATGTTAAGGGACAGGAGGACACAATAAGATATTTAGGGGAAACCCTGAAGGCCGCGCCCTCAGATATTGCAGCGAAGGTAGAAAAACTGAATCTTCTTTTAAGAGAAAGGGAGAAGGAGCTTGAGAGATTAAAAGGTAAACTGTCCGCATCTCAGGCAGGGGATATCTTGTCTGAGGCTAAGACGATAAACGGGATAAAGGTGTTGTCCAAGAAGATTGACCAGCTTGATATGAAGGGACTGCGTTCACTCGGTGATTCACTTAGAGAAAAGCTCAAGACAGGCATTATAGCGCTTGGTTCTTCAATGGATGATAAGGTTTCTATAGTGGTAATGGTAACAAAGGATCTCATGGAGAAATATAATGCAGTGGAGATTATAAAAGAGATATCTGACATCGTTAGCGGAAGCGGCGGGGGCAGGGCAGATATGGCGCAGGCAGGCGGCAGGGAGGCTGCAAGGCTCAATGAGGCTATGGAGAAGGTGTATAATGTGGTTGAGAAGATAGGCGCTGGGCAGAGAGAGATTACTGCTACTTAATACAAACGCATTAATTTATGTTAAATAAATCTCCCCCCTGCTTAATACCCCCGATAGAACCATTCGAGGGCGGGCATGCAG
>CAKKST010000108.1 GCA_919903585.1 Nitrospiria bacterium
AGAACTAAATATAAATATATTTAGTTTTGACTCTTTTTGCTGAATATTGCTTCAAAATTCATATAGTTACAGATGGCAATACTAAATATATTCTAAATATAAATTCTAAATAATAAACATGGCGCTACATCATAGGGAAATTGGCACAGGCGCTTTTGTTCTGTCTTTCGGGAGATAAAAAAAGCACAGGCACATTATCTGGCAGAAGGTTGAGGTTGTGTAGTGGAGGAAAAACAATCTAAAACTTTCTCTTGAACATAAAAAAAAGAGGTGTTACACTTCTATCCATGCGGACAGCATATTTTGACTGTTTCTCAGGCATAAGCGGTGATATGACTCTCGGCGCTTTGATTGATGCAGGCCTGAGCCTTAAAGAATTAAAATCATATCTGTCAAAACTTCCAATTGATAATTATGGCATTACTGCAAAGAAGGTAAAAAAGAACGGCATTGCTGCAACAAAGGTTGATGTAATTGTAAAAGGCAGACAGACAGAGCGGAGGCTTTCTGATATCACAAGGATAATAAACAAGAGTAAGCTTGATAAACCTATTAAGGAAGATTCAATTAAGATATTTGAAAGGCTTGCAAGGGCAGAGGCAAAGGTTCATAAGACAAGCGTTAATACTGTCCATTTTCATGAGGTTGGTGCAATAGACGCAATTGTTGATATAACCGGCGCTGTAATCGGCCTGCACCTGCTCGGTATTGAAAATATCTGCGCATCGGCAATAAATACAGGCACAGGATTTATCAGATCTGCACATGGAATCCTGCCTGTCCCCGGGCCGGCAACAGCAGAGCTTCTAAAAGACATTCCTGTTTATTCAACTAATACAAAGATGGAACTAACAACGCCAACAGGCGCTGCTATTATAGGCGCACTCTCAGACAGATTCGGCACAATGCCGCAAATGGAAATAAAAAAGATTGGCTACGGCGCAGGGACATATGATGCGCCTGATATGGCTAATGTGCTGAGGGTCTTTATTGGAGAGGCCGCAAAGCCATCATCAGATGAAAAGACTCTCCTGCTTGAGACAAACATAGACGACATGAATCCCCAAATATATGAGTATTTGATGGAGAGGCTTTTTGACGCTGGCGCCCTTGATGTCTATCTTACACCAATTATAATGAAAAAGGGAAGGCCTGCAACAATGCTCAGTGTCCTGACCACTAAAGATAATATAAAAGATATGGCAGATATTATCTTTAGAGAAACTACCTCCATTGGGATGAGGGTTCAGGAGACAGGGCGGATCAAGGCAGAGAGAAAAATAAAGGAAATAAAGACACGATTTGGAAAGGTGCGTGTGAAGATTGCATTAAAAGGAAAAGAGATACTGGGAATTACACCTGAATATGAGGATTGCAAAAGGATTGCTATTAAAAATAAAATCCCTTTAAAAAAGGTTATGGAGGAGATTAGGGAGAAGGCAAAGGATAGCCGGTAACCGTTGCTTATTTCTTTTTTTCCTGTTATATGATAAAATATATACAAAAATAAGGAGAAATTCAGGATAAAAATATATCCTGGAAAAGGGTGTGATTACAAAGATAAGGTTAGCTGATGGCATTGACCTGCCTGCCTTTTATGGGAATCGCGATGCGAATCTCAGGCTCATGGAGGAGCTCTTTAGCGTGAAGGTGGTTGCGCGGGGCGGAGACCTGTCAGTAGAAGGCAAAGGCGGGGCAGTGGAGAAGATTGAATCCCTCGTCTCAGATATAAATGCATTGGCGGCAAACGGTTTTTCATTAAGGGAAGAGGATATTGCCTTTGCCATCCATTCAGTAAAGAGGGAGCCGAAGGTCTCTGTCCAGAAGATATTCATGGAGACTATCCCTGTCTCTTCAAAAAAGAGATTCATCGCACCCAAATCTGCCAATCAGCGTAAATATGTTGATGCAATCCGCAAACACGACATGGCAATAGGGATCGGGCCTGCTGGCACAGGCAAGACCTATCTTGCCATGGCAATGGCAGTCTCCGCGCTGCTAAAAAAAGAGGTGAGCAGGATTGTGCTTGCAAGGCCTGCTGTTGAGGCAGGAGAAAAGTTAGGCTATCTGCCGGGCGATATCTTTGAAAAGGTTCACCCTTATCTTCGACCATTGTATGATGCACTATTTGATATGATGGAGTTTGATAAGGCAAACCGCCTTATAGAGCGAGGTACAGTAGAGATTGCACCCCTTGCCTTTATGCGCGGCAGGACGCTAAACGATTCCTTTGTTATACTTGATGAGGCGCAGAATGCAACATCTGAGCAGATGAAGATGTTCCTCACGAGGCTCGGGTTTAACTCCAAGGTGGTGATTACAGGTGATATTACGCAGGTAGACCTGCCGCGCGAGCGGGTCTCGGGACTGATTGAGATTCAGGAGATATTGAGCGGCATAAAGGGAATCAAATTTGTTTATTTTACTGATAAGGATGTTGTAAGACATAAGCTTGTTCAGCAGATAGTCAAGGCCTATGAGAGATATGGAGAAAAGATTGGAAAAGATAAAAGGGGATAAGGAATCTTTTTGGGTAAAATGCTGGCGGCCATTCGGCCTTAGCATGGAGAAGATGGAAGAGAATAAATGGCTTCTTGTTGTGCTCGGCCTCTCTGTCGTCCTCCTCCTTACCTTTTTATTGATACCGGGCGGGATCTTTTCTGCGCCCCGTCTTGCAGCAGGGGATGTGGCTCAGAGGGATATAAAGGCGCCTGTGGATCTTATTGTTAAGGATGAGGCAACCATCAGAAGGAAGCAGCAGGCAGCAGAGGAAAGGGTGTTTTCTGTTTATGACCTTGACTCCAATGCCATCTCTCAGATAGAAACGAAGATCGCCTCGGCCTTTGAAGAGATGCGCGCTGCTGTAAAGGGATATAAAAACGGAGAGATTACGGCTGAGGCATTTCAGTCGCAGGAGAAGGCCTTTGTTGAAAAGATGGGCATCCCTGTTTCATCAGCCACGCTCAAAACCCTATTATCAGTAAACTATAATAAGGATATACAGGAAAGGATAGTAAAAATACTTTCCACTGTGATGGAAAGGGGCATTATAGCAGACAGATACCTCCTTGAGGCTGATAAGGAAAAGGGGATTATTACCCGCACCATTAATGAGAACAGGGAGGGTCATGTAAAGAATCTTTTTGAAATCCTTGATGTAAAAGAGGCCAACAAGCAGATGCTAAATTTAACCGCCGCATTCTTTCCTTCAACAAACAGGGCAGTTCAAAATGCAGCGGCAGAGATATGCACAAAGATGCTGGGCCCAAATCTCGTGTTCAACAAGAACGAGACAGAGGCAAGAAAGAAAGAGGCTGTCATTAATATAAAACCGCTCTTCTATAAGATAAAAAAAGGGGATACTATATTAAGAAACGGCCAGAGGGTCGCAGAGGAGCACATAGCAATCCTCGGCGAGATCAGCAAATATCAGGGAAGAGGCTATATACTTCAGGTCTTTTTTGGGATCGCCTTTTTGGCCTCTATTATAATCTACGCCTTCTACAGGGATATAATGAGATACAAGCGCTACCTTCCATTTGACCTTTCCAAACTCCTTCTTATCAGCATACTAATAGTAGGGAATGTGGCCATTACCAAGCTATCTTATTTCCTCTTCGGCTCCTTTGCAGAGAGATATGAGTTTATAGACAACACGGATATTATCTTTGCCATCCCTGTTGTTATCGGGCCTATGCTTGCTGCAATCCTTTTTGATATACATATTGCCATTGTCTTCTCCTTTATCAACAGCCTTCTAATTGGCATGGCTATAAAGGAGGAGCCGCTGATTATACTCTTTTCATTCATAGGCGGGATTGTGGCTGCCTTCAGCGTTATCCAGTGCAAGAAGAGGTCTGCCCTGCAAAGGGCAGGGCTCTTTGTCGGCCTTATTAATATATTGATGATTATTGCAATAAATCTTTACAATGCAAGGGTCTTTACAATTAAAGGGCCCCTTGATATTGCCTTTGGGCTCTCAGGCGGTTTTATTGCATCAACAATGGTGTCAGGGCTATTGTCCCTGCTTGAATCATCCTTTAAGATAACAACGAATTTTAAACTGCTTGAACTTCTTGATCTGAATC
>CAKKST010000109.1 GCA_919903585.1 Nitrospiria bacterium
ATATCACTAATTTCAACCAGTGCCGGCAGCCTTCCCTCTTCTGCTGCCTCTATCTCACCCCTGTTCTCTCTAAGCTCAGGTGGTATTAATGGAAGTCCGACTGCCTTATAAACATCCTCCTCTTTTTCTCCAGCAAGCCACTTATTATCCTTTTCCCTGAAGACGCCATACTCGCTTATCTTAAGGCTCATCTTCTTTGCCCTGTCCCGTATAGCAATATTATGCGTCTTTGAACCTGTGAAATATTGCAATGCAGCGCCATAAGCCTTTTTATCAAGCACCCGCACATCTGCCTGAAGGCCGCTTTTAAGCATAACAGTAGACTTTGTCTCGCCCTTTGCAACCACACTCGCAACCTCCGGGTATGCGACAAACCTATCCATCACAGGCGCACCTTTTTTACATGTAACGAGTATGTCAATGTCTCCGATGGTATCCTTCCATCTTCTAAGGCTTCCTGCTGGCTGGACATCAAATACATCAGGCGTCTTTTTAAGATATTCAACGAGAGGCTCTGCATACGAGAGCGCAACAGCAATCTTGAATCTCCCCTCGCTCCCCTTAAGTCCCTTTATTGCCTTTAGTATATTTGCCTCTGTCTTTTCACCCATGCCGGGAAGGCCTCTCAGCCTGCCAGCACTTGCAGCATTCTCAAGGTCAGCAATACTTTTTATCTCAAGCTCTTCATATAAAAGTTTAACCTTCTTAGGCCCAACACCCTGCACCTTAAGAAGCTCAAGAAGGCCAGAAGGAAATTCCTTTAACAACTCCTGATGATAAGAGCATTTTCCTGTTTTTAAAATCTCAACAATCTTTTCATGGATGCTCTTGCCAATACCCGGTATCTCCTCAAGCTTTTTTTCATTTCTCTCAACAATTGCCTTTACACTTTCCGGCAGTCCCTCTATAACAAGGCCTGCATTCCTGTAAGAGCGCACTCTGAATGGATTCTCACCCTTGATCTCAAGGAGGTCAGCGATCTCATAAAATATCTTTGAAATATCTGCATTCTCCATCAGGCAAGTATCTCCATTCGCCATCAGGAAATCCTATCCTTCAGCTCATGGAGGCTGTTAATGATAAAGGTTGGCTCTGCCTTTGTAAGCTCCTCTGTCTTTGTGAATCCGTATGTAACAGCGCAGGTCCTGATGCCTGCACCTTTGCCTGCTGCTATATCCTGAAGCCCGTCGCCGACTATTATTGCAGCCTCTTTCTGAATGTTGAGATCACTTAATACCTTTAATATCGGCTCAGGCGATGGCTTCTTTTTTTCAAGGCTGTCACCGCCAAGTACAGCCTTGAAATAGTTATAGACGCCTAACCCCTTCAATGTTTTAACAGATAGATTCTCAGGCTTGTTTGTTACAACTGCCATCTTTTTATCAGCAAAATAATTTAGCGTCTCAATAACACCGGGAAAAAAGATTGTGTTGTCCAGAAGATGCTCAGCATAGTAATCCAAAAAGATACTCATTCCTTTGTCAAAGAGGTAAGAATTAGCTGGAAATAATATTTTTTCCATCAGGCCCCTTACGCCATTGCCAACATAGCCTGTAATTATTCTATCCTCCAGAGGATCAAGGCCGATGGCCTTTAAGGTATAATTTACTGAATTGGCAATATCCTTCCTTGAGTCAATCAAGGTGCCGTCCAAGTCAAAGATAATAAGCTCTGCCTTTATCCTTTGCATAATAGTCATCTTCTTTTCCCCGTATCACTGAAGATTAAAAAGGAATGAAAAATGAGGAAGGGGTTTATCTGCATTCGCTGCATTTGCCATAAAAGCCCATGCAATAGTAGGTAATCTCAAAGCCTGTCTTTTGCGCAATGGCTGTTTCTATCTCCTTGTGCACAGGCTCCTCTATGTCAACAATTGCGCCGCATTTTTGGCAGGTAAAGTGATAGTGCTGACGGGTGTTTCCGTCAAACCTTGCATTGCTGCCGAGGCAGTCCAGTTCATTTAGCTCGCCCATCTCCTTTAGTATCTTTAAATTCCTGTAGACTGTACCGAGGCTGATATTCGGCATCAGCTGGCGCACCTTTTCATATATCCAGTCTGCGGTGGGATGGGTAACAGTATTTTTGACAATACTAAGTATTATCTCTCGCTGCCTTGTCCTTCTTGTCTTTGAAGCATTATGTTCCATCGTTGTCACTATCTTAATCTCCGCACATAACCTTTATAAAAATCTGCCTCTTTTTCAATACCAAGAAATTCATTCCCTGTCTTTTCGCACCACGCTGGAAGGTCTTTTACAAAGCCGTCATCATCAGCCAGCACCTCCAATACCTGCCCTATCTCCATCTCTTGCAGTTTTATTTTGGTCTTGACTATGGGCATTGGGCAGAAGAGGTCGATGGCGTCCAGTGTCTCGTCCGCCTTCATCAGTCTTCTAACGCAGCCCCGCAGCTTGAGCAGGTCTTTGCGCCCTGTGCAACAACACCCTCGCACTTCGGGCAGTATTTTAGCTCTGCACCGCAGCTTGAACAGTATGGATAAGGCTCCTCCATAGACCTTTCACAGAGGGGGCAGATGCAGGCATGCCCTTCATGCGGGTGAACGGCCGCTGCAGGGGCCTCCTTTACTGCCTTCTGTTTTTGCTTTTCCTTATAATCTACAATAGCCTTGTGCAGGGCATCTGCAGCTAAATTAGAACAGTGCATCTTATTGGCCGGCAGGCCTCCGAGCGCCTCTGCAACCATCTTGTTTGATATGCCCATTGCCTCATCAATGTTCTTGCCCTTTACCATCTCTGTTACCATGCTGCTCGTTGCAATGGCAGCGCCGCAGCCAAAGGTCTTGAATTTTATGTCTGTAATCGTCTCGTCCTCAACCTTTATAAATATCTTCATTATATCGCCGCATGTAGGGTTGCCCTCTGTGCCGACGCCGTCTGCATCAGGTATCTCTCCCACATTGCGTGGATTGGAAAAATGGTCCATTACTAATTCTGAATACATTGTAAATCACCTCCTGCCTTCTCGGAGGGAAACTCTTAATACAAACGCATTTAATAGTGTTACATACTTCACCCTCCCCCTTGCCCCCTCCCGTCAAGGGAGGGGGTTTTAAAGTCCCCTCTCCCCTTGCGGGAGAGGGTTAGGGTGAGGGGAGTGTAAATTTATTTATTGCGTTTGTATTAGTTTCCCTTATTTGTTATAAATTGGCGACATTGCCCTGAGCCTCTCCACAATGGGAGGCAGGACACTTAACACATGGTCAACATCCTCTCCTGTGCTGTCCTTCCCAAGAGAGAACAAAAGCGAGCCCTGCGCAGTGGCATCTGACACGCCAATGGCAAGCAGGACATGCGATGCCTTTAATGCCTTTGATGTGCAGGTTGAGCCGCTTGATGCAGCAATCCCTTCTTTAATCAAAAACAGGAGCATTGCCTCGCCCTCTATATATTCTATGCACACATTTACATTTCCTGGCAGCCTGTTTGTAGGGTGTCCGTTCAGGTGGATATGTTCTATCTTCTCAATCAGCCCATTAGCCAATTTATCCCTGAGCGCAGTTATCTTTTTTACCCTCTCAAGTATTTCCTCAATTGCAATCTCTGCTGCCTTGCCCATGCCGACAATGCCGGGCACATTGTCTGCGCCTGCCCTTCTTCCATCCTCCTGAATGCCGCCGTGTATAAATGGCGCAATCCTTACACCCTTTTTCACATAAAGCGCTCCAACACCCTTTGGCCCATAGAATTTATGGGCTGAGATGGTAAGAAGATCAACACCGAGCGCCGCAGCATCAACAGGGATATTTCCCACAGACATAGCCGCATCTGTATGGAGCACAACCCCCTTTTTCTTTGTTATCCTGCTTATCTCTGAAATTGGCTGTATGGTTCCTATCTCATTATTTGCGTGCATAACAGAGACGAGGATGGTCTCAGACGTTATGGCCTTTCTCACTTCATCCGGATCAACAACACCATATTGGTCTACTGGAAGGAGGGTGGTCTTAAAGCCCAGTTTCTCAAGGGCCTTTGCAGAGTATATCACAGAGTGATGCTCTATCCCTGATATTATTATGTGTTTCCCCTTCTGCTGATATGCGCCGGCCGCGCCCTTTATGGCAAAATTATTTGCCTCTGTGCCTGTGGATGTAAAGATGATCTCTGAAGGCTTTGCATTTATGAGTTTTGCTGTCTTTTCCCTTGCCTCTTCTATTGCCTTTTTTGCCTGCTGGCCAAATGAGTGCAGACTCAGGGGATTGCCAAAGGCCTCAGTAAAATAGGGGTGCATTGCCTCCACAACCTTTGGATGGGGCTGTGTTGTTGCAGCATTGTCAAAATATACCTTTCTCATTATACGCCTGCCAAGGCCTCTTCCCTTTCCTTCTTTTCTATCTCACGCCTTGCAGCCATGTCAAGAAGGACCTTCTCTTTTGCAAATTTGCCGGGTTCGTATTCCTTCAGCTTCAGAGATTTCCTTGCAGCCTTAATCAGCTCAACTGTCCTTTCAAATATCTTATCAGCATCATTAATAAATTCAAGCGAGCCCTTGAGCCTTTCAAACCAAGTATCCCTCATCATATTTGTAACCTTTGCGCTCCCTTCAACAATGGAATCTCCGCCAAAGATTACAGGGACGCCTGATGCAGCAAAGTATATCCCGATTGCCAGCGCCTTTTCATGCATCCACTCTGCGCATACACCGACACCGGGCATTCCGCCGATATCATCGCTCAGGCCGCCTTCCTCTGCCATCTCAGATAGGACTGTAAGTATCCTTGAGTTATCCACGCATGAGCCCATGTGCAGCACCGGCGGTATGCCTATTGCCTCGCAGACCTCTTTCAGGCCGGGGCCTGCATGCTCCATCATCTCAGGCGTCAGATAACCCCTCTTTCCAAAGGCCACAGCAGCGCAGCCTGTGGTAACAACAAGGATGTCATTCTCTATATATTTTTTGACAAGGTCTACATTGTATTTATCCTGACAGAGCCTCGGATTGTTGCAGCCCACCATGCCAACTACACCCATGATTCGCCCATCCATAATGGCATCATTCAATGGCCTGAAGGAGCCGCGGTATGTGCCGCCCTGCATGTATTTTATATACTCATGCGAGAAGCCTACAACAACATCCTCTTTTACATCTGGTATTGTGTAAGACTTTCTGTTTGGGAAATTATCAATAGCGATCTTTACGATCTGCTTTGCAATATCCAAGGCCTTGTGCTCATCATATTCAATATGCATGGCGCCCGGTATCCTTGCCTTTGCAGATGTGGTGATAAGCTTGGTATGGAATTTCTTTGTTGTCTCTGCCAGCGCCTCTATTACGCACTGCACATCAACAATCATCGCCTCAACAGCGCCTGAGATTATGGCAAGTTCCTGATTTAAAAAGTTCCCTGCGGATGACACGCCCTGCCTTACGAGGATCTCATTTGCTGTGCAGCAGATGCCTGCAAGACTTATCCCCTTTGCGCCCTTGGATTTTGCGTATGCCACGATCTCCGGGTCTTCTGATGCCTCAACAATCATCATTGAGAGTGTCGGTTCATGGCCATGGACAATGATATTTACCTCATCGGATTTTAATACACCAAGGTTCACCTTTGCCTTTACAGGTTTTGGTGTCCCAAAAAGGATATCAGAGATATCTGTTGCCAGCATGGCGCCGCCCCATCCGTCAGCGAGGGCTGTCCTCATCGCACTCATGAGAATTGAATCAGGATCCTGATCAACACCCATGGCTGTGCGGTGCATAAGCTCAACAACCTCTCTGTCTATCCCCCTCGGTATGATCCCGTATTTCTTCCAGAGGGCCTGCCTCTTTTTTGGCGCCCTTTTAATGTATGTAAGCTCGCCTGTCTGGCGGCCGAAGTTTGCTATTGCCTCTGTGGCCACATCAAGGGCTATCTCCTCTGCCTTCCTGCCATCTACATGGATATCCATAATCCTTGCAACCTTAACGAGCTTGTTCATATCCTTTATTTTAAAGCCCGGAGCCTCACCCTTTGCCATAGCAAGCAGTGTAAAGGCAAGGTCGCGGCCATGGTCTGAGTGTGCTGCTGTCCCTGCAGCAACATATCTTGCAACACCCCTTGCTGCAATTGTTGCAGCAGAGGCGCCGCAGATGCCTGTCATCTCCTCTTTATTTTTGCCGACCATCCTGCATGGCCCCATAAAACAGTGCTTGCAGCACATGCCCTCGCGGCCGATTGGACAGGGCTTCATAGTCTCTACCCTGTCAAACATGGTGGATATGCCCTCTGCCCTTGCTTTTTCAAGCAACTGCTGTGAGCCTGGGTCAATACTCTTTTCTGCTACTGGTATAGGTTTTTTTTCTGTTGTTGCTGTTGACATATTATATCTCCTTATTCTCCCCTCAGGGTTAAACCATGAAGATGTTTCTCTCCGAGGTCTAACTGTGTTATAAATCCATTATTAAATAAAATTAGTCCGCATTATTTTTATTACTTTGGCGCAATACATGCGTCCACAGGGCACACCTGTGCGCAATTCCCGCAGTCTGTGCACTTTGCAGTGTCAATAAGATATTTTGTATCCCCCTCGCTTATTGCAGTCTCAGGGCACTCGGCTGCACAGGCGCCGCACAAGGTGCAATCATCAGAAATAGTATAGGCCATATTTAATACCTCCCTTTCTTAGGATTTTGTTAGGTTAATTATGTTTAAACATATAAAAATAATATTTTAATGCCTCTCTTGTCAAGTAAAAAGGTGGCCAGCGAACCGTTAATCTTTGTTTAATGCCGCTCTTATCAAGAATAATTACTATTACTATATTATAAATAAAAAGGCTTGTCAAGCCAATAAAAGTGTCTGCAAAGATACCTGTAAAATATATGAGGGAGTTAAATCCTCTGCACAGGTAATCCCCATGTAATCCACAGGAAATGCCCAATATATGGTAATTATATTAAAAAAGACATACAACATATTGATTTTCCCCTTGACAAATTAATTGCATTTTAATAGTATAGAAAACTATAAGAGATGTAGTTATATTGAGTTTTCTAATTCTAATAGAGGGTGATGGGGACTCTTTAATAATGGAGGGTCTTTATGGAGACAGTAAAGGGAATTGAGGATGGAACGGTATTGGACACAAAACAGGCGGCGCTCGGGACGATTGGCTTATTTTCAACCTCCTATGCAACAGACATAAAAAAGGAGGGGGTAAAAAAGAAGGCTTTAGCTGCCCCTCCAGAGAAATGGGAGAAGTCTTTAGTAGAGGTAAAAAAGGAGCGGAATCTCTCTCTCAATGCCATAAAGGTCCTTGAAAAGAGGTATCTTAAAAAAGACCTTAAGGGGAATCTTCTGGAATCCCCAGAGGAGATGTTCCGCCGTGTTGCAGAGAATATCGCCTCTGCAGAGATACTTTACAATCCTAAGGCAGATGTATTTAAGGCAGCAGAGGAGTTTTACGGCCTGATGGCCGGTCTTGAATTTCTCCCTAACTCACCAACCCTGATGAATGCGGGAAGGGAATTGCAGCAGCTCTCTGCCTGTTTTGTCCTGCCTGTAGAGGATTCAATGGACAGTATATTTGAGGCGCTGAAGGGCACTGCCCTTATACATAAAAGCGGCGGAGGCACAGGCTTTTCATTTTCAAAGATCAGGCCTGCAAGTGATAAGGTGCTTTCAACAGGCGGGATAGCAAGCGGCCCTATATCCTTTATGAAGGTCTTCAATGCGGCTACAGAGGCGGTAAAGCAGGGAGGCACAAGGCGCGGCGCTAACATGGGCATACTCAGGGTGGATCACCCGGATATTCTGGATTTTATCTCCTGCAAAAAGGACAATGATGCGCTGAATAATTTTAATATCTCAGTAGGCATTACAGAAGGGTTCATGCAGGCAGTGGAGAAAGACGAAGGGTATGACCTGCTCAATCCGAGGACAAAGGAAAAGGTAAAGAGACTCAAGGCAAAAGAGGTCTTTGACCTGATTGTAAACATGGCATGGAAGAATGGCGAGCCCGGCATCATCTTCCTTGACAGGATAAACAGGGATAATCCTACGCCATTGCTTGGAGAAATAGAAAGCACCAATCCCTGCGGCGAGCAGCCGCTGCTGCCTTATGAGGCATGCAATCTCGGATCAATAAATCTTGCAAAGATGGTGAAGAGATCAGTTAATCTATCTAAAGGCACATGGGATGGCGGGACGATTGACTATGACAGGCTTGCCTATGTTGTAAAAAAATCTATACACTTCCTTGACAATGTCATTGACATGAACAAATACCCTCTTCCTGAGATAGACAGGCTTGCAAAGGGCAACAGGAAGGTCGGCCTCGGCGTGATGGGTTTTGCAGACATGCTTGTCCAACTCGGCATACCATACAATTCAGACGGCGCTGTGATGCTTGCAGAGGACATGATGAAATTTATTACCACAGAGGCAAGAAGGGCATCTGTAGAGCTTGCAAAGACACGCGGCGTATTCCCAAATTATGCAGGAAGCGTATATGACATGAAGGGCGGCCCCAGGGTGCGAAATGCCGCAGTAACAACCATTGCGCCAACAGGCACACTCAGCATCATTGCCAACTGTTCAAGCGGCATTGAGCCTTTATTTGCGATCTCCTTTGTAAAGACAGTGATGGACAAGGATGAACTCCTGGAGGTCAACCCATGCTTTAAGGAAAGGGCGATTGCTGAGGGTTTTTATTCTGATGAGCTTATGAGGAAGATTGCTGTGATGGGCGGGATTAATGCAATGGACTCTGTGCCAAAGGATGTAAAGAGAATATTTGTTACTGCCCATGACATCTCGCCTGAATGGCATATAAAGATGCAGGCAGCATTCCAGAAATATACAGACAATGCAGTATCAAAGACAGTAAACTTCTCGCACAATGCAGAGCCAAAGGATGTGGAAAAGGTTTATATGGCGGCATATAAATTAGGCTGCAAGGGCGTAACCATCTACCGCGACGGGAGCAGGGAAGAGCAGGTTCTTACAACAGGCAAGGCAAAGAAGACAGAGGCAAAGGAAGCATCTGCTGTTAATGCCCCGCAGCCCTCTGCAGGGGCAAAGGTGATGCCAAGGCCAAGGCCTGCTGTTATAAAGGGTGAGACAAGGGTGATGAAGACAGGCTGCGGCAGCCTATATGTTACGATTAATGAAGACACAGACGGCCAGCCCTTTGAGCTTTTCTCGCAGATGGGTAAGGCAGGCGGATGCGCAGCATCACAGTCAGAGGCGATAAGCAGGCTCGTATCACTTGCCCTTCGCACAAATATAAGCGCTGCCTCAATAATAAAACAGCTAAAAGGCATATCATGCCACTCGCCTGCATGGGAAGAGGGCGGAAAGATATTCTCCTGTTCAGATGCCATTGCAAAGGCGCT
>CAKKST010000110.1 GCA_919903585.1 Nitrospiria bacterium
AAGAGTCTCATAATTGAATAGACATAATTGTAAAAATCTCCCCTCGCCCCTCTTTCTTTGGAAAAGGGAGGTTAGGAGGGATTTTACAAATTAATATCGTCATTATTCTGAGACTATTAATATTTGGAAGGAATAAAGCTTTAAAAACTCTGGATTCCTGCGAAGCAGGAATGACTAATGAAGGTTGAAAGGAGACTAATAACAAATGAAATCGGATGTGAAGGATATTAAACTTGCAAAGAAGGGAAGACTCAGGATAGAGTGGGCAGAGCAGAATATGCCTGTGCTCAGGCTTATAAAAAAGAGGTTTGAAAAGGAGAAGCCATTAAAGGGCGTGAGGCTTGCGGCATGTCTTCATGTAACAACAGAGACAGCATGTCTTATGTATACATTAAAGGCAGGCGGCGCAGATGCTGTGCTGTGCGCATCAAATCCTTTAAGTACGCAGGATGATGTGGCTTCATCACTTGTAAAGGATTTCGGCATACCGACATTCGCCATTAAGGGCGAGGATAATAAAACCTACTATAAACACATAGCGGCAGCCCTTGACCACCGTCCCCGCATAACAATGGATGATGGCGCAGACCTTGTCTCAACACTGCATACTGAAAGGACAGGCCAGATAAAGGATATCATAGGCGGGACAGAAGAGACAACAACAGGTGTTATCAGATTGAGGAGCATGGCAGAAAAAGGTGTATTAAAATTTCCTGTAGTCTCTGTTAATGATGCAAGCACAAAACACTTTTTTGATAACAGATATGGCACAGGCCAGAGCACCATTGACGGCATCCTGCGGGCAACAAACAGGCTTATGGCAGGTTCTGTATTTGTTGTATGCGGCTATGGCTGGTGCGGCAAGGGTGTTGCCATGCGCGCACATGGCATGGGAGCAAATATTGTTATAGTTGAGACTGACCCCATCAGGGCGATTGAGGCAGTAATGGACGGATACAGGGTCATGCCGATCCGCGATGCAGCAAGTATCGGCGATATGTTTGTAACTGTGACAGGTGATATAAATGTAATAAGGAAAGAGCACTTCCCCTTAATGAAGGATGGCGCAATCATTTGTAACTCAGGGCATTTTAATGTAGAGATAGATATTGATGGCCTTAAAAAGGTCAGCAAAAAGAGGAGAATAATAAGGGAATTTGTTGAGGAGTATACATTAAAGAATGGTAAAAGGGTCAACCTCCTCGGCGAAGGGAGATTAATCAACCTTGCCGCTGCAGAGGGGCATCCGTCCAGTGTTATGGACATGAGCTTTGCCAATCAGGCTTTATCTGCCGAATTCATTGTAAAGGAAGGGAGCAGGCTTGCGAGAAAGGTGTATGCTGTTCCAGAGAAGATAGATAAAGAAATTGCACGGCTCAAGCTTGAGGCAATGGGGATGAAGATAGACAGGCTTACAAAGGAGCAGGAGAAATATCTTGCCTCATGGGAGATGGGGACATAAAGAGGATACCTGCTGGCCTTTATTTAATAACAGACCGGTATATTGTTAAAGGACTCTCTCATATCCAGATTGCAGAGGCTGCACTCTCAGGAGGCGCGAGGTTTATACAATACAGAGAGAAGCTTCTATCTAAAAGGGAGTCCTTTAATATTGCCCTTGAATTAATAAAATTAACAAACAAATTTAATGCCACTCTCATTATCAATGACGATGTGGATATTGCAATGGCAGTTAATGCAGATGGCGTACACCTTGGACAGGATGACTTTCCTGTCCAGATAGCAAGAAGGGTCATAGGCGAAAATAAAATAATAGGCCTTTCAACACATTCGCTCAAAGATGCTGAGGCTGCGCAGGACAGCGGCGCAGACTATATTGCTATTGGCCCGATCTTCAAATCCACAACAAAGGACGTCAGGAGCCCGCTCGGCGCTGATATAATAAGGGCTGTTAAAAAGATAAGTAAACTGCCAGTAATAGCCATCGGCGGCATTAACGAGGAAAATGTAGGTGATGTTATGCAGGCAGGCGCAGACGGGGCCGCCGTAATATCTGCGATTATTTCAAGAGAGGATATAATTGCAGCGGTGAAGATGTTTATTAGAAAGATAGAAAGTAGGGGGTAGGGGCGATTCATGAATCGCCCCTACAGTTTACCTCTTATACAGCTTCTCAATTGCCATCTTCATGCTTATTCTCAGCCTGTCAATGGCATCTGCAAGGTCCTGAATCTCGTCATTGGATGATATATCTATCTTCTTATCAGTCTCACCCATGCTGATCTTGTCAACCACATCCACAAGATGGGTGATGGGTTTTAATATTATATTGTTAATCAATGTACGCATGAAGGTAATTACAATTAATACAGTTATAACTGAGGTAATGATTACATACCACCTTATGCTCTGGATATCCTTATCAACAGCAATAGATACCATCAGAATTCCCCTCAGATTTTTATCAGAGCCATGGCATCCAAAGCATCTCGGTTCATTGGCAATAGGTTTGAGATATGTAAAGACCTCCTTGCCTTCAACCCTTTCATTATATTCTACCGCCTCAGTAGTTCCCTTTTTTAAGGTATCTTTAAAAAGAGGGTTGTCTATTCCTTTTGCTATTGGATTTGCCCTATCAGGATGGTTTTCAAGCCACTCCTTTTTTATAGCTGTTCTTTTCTCCACATCCCTTATAGTCCTTAAATCCTGAAAGGCCTCTGTACTATCAGTCCTTATAATCTGAAGCCTCTCAACGCCCTTCATTGTTTTTAAATCTTCAATGAGCCACCTTGCCATGTCTGCCCTGCCTTCCATCATATCCTTCTGAAGGCTGGTTATAACAGATGAGGATAGAAAGGATGCCTGTTCCTTTGTCTTTTTTAGCAGGTCGTCTGTCTCCTTCTGTATTGTTAGGAATATTAATGCAGCGAAGCCTGCAACAATCACAATTATAATGCTGAATAGCTTCATCTCCAGCCTGCTTTTAAACCACAAAATACCTCTTGCCATAAATTTCCTCCGCTATATATTTTTTATTGCCTCTGTTACACCTTTCCTGAATCTTTTCTTCCTATCTTCATCTGGAATCTCCGCTATAATCTTTTCCAAAAGCTCTGTGACCCTTTTTCTTGGAAACAGGTCTTTTATCTCTCCCATCTCAATCAATTTGTCATTTATAATAACAGAGGATATCGGCCCGATGAGTTTTGTAAGCTCCCACCTTATTGCCTCAAAGAGTTTGCTGTTAGAATCTGCCTTTGGCCTTGCCTCTACCTTTTCTTTTGGAAGCCCCATATCAAGGAGTATCTGAGACATGGGAAGGATCTGGAAGGCAGATTTTATTACTGATACAGGCTGCTGGGTAAAACTATACTCACCGCTCCTCTCAAGCAGAAAGTGCTCAAGGACAACCTTATCCTTTTCGCCCTGACTTGTCAGAGATACTATCTCCCCTTTTTCTATATAGATGCGGTATAACTTGTTAGAAGGGTTCTTGAAGAAGAGGATACCTGTTAATTGCTTTATGTAGAGATTCAAGAGGAGATAAGGGAGCCTCCCATCGGATATAAATCCCTTCATATGTTCCATTCCCCCTAAGTTTTTAGAAAGACAAAAAAGACCTTATATATTTAATGTCCACATTTTCAGAAAAGATAGCACAGAGGTCATCTGCCTCTATCTTTTCGGTTTTTAGTTTATCAATGAAAGGTATTATTCCGAGGATGGGGATATTGCAAAGTCTTTTTATGATGTTTGGGTTGGTTTTTTCTGCAATCCCATCTTTTATATTATTTGTATGATTAAATATAATGCCTATTATCTCAATCCCTGCGCTTCTGGCACATCTCACAGTCATGAGTGTATGATTGATCGTGCCCAGACCTATCCTTGCCACTATTATTATCGGGATAGAAAGCCTTTTTATGATATCTATAAATAGAAAATCTTTCCAAATAGGAACCAATATCCCCCCGGCACCTTCTACTATAATAGAATCATGCATTTCTGTCAATAGATTATATGCAGAAATGATCTTTTCAATGTCAATCTCATTTCCCTCTGCTTCTGCCGCAGCAGATGGCGCAAGGGGCTCTTTAAAGCAATAAGGGGTGATGAGATTAATCTTATCCTTTACACCTGACATTCTGATTAAAAATTCTGTATCAGGAGCAATGAGGCGGCCATCCTTTTTTATGACACATCCTGTTTGAATCGGCTTCATTACACCAACATTGACACCATTCTTTTTTAATGCGCATGCAAGTCCGCCAGCTACTATTGTCTTTCCAACTCCTGTGTCTGTCCCTGTGATAAATATGCCTTTTGCCATTATATTATCCTACTGTCCAGATTAAATACCTGGCCTGATATATTTTCCTTTGTGGAAAGGTAATGGACAAAATCTGCAATCTCACCCTCTCCCTTCCCTCCCCCCTCGAGGGGGAGGGTTAGGGTGGGGGGGTATCTTTTTAGAACATTTTTTCCAATAATCTGCTCCTTTATTTTATCAGAGATATCTGCTCCCATCTCAGTCGGTATATACCCGGGGATTACTGCATTCACCCTGATATTGTATTCCCCAAGCTCAATTGCGGCTGCCTTTGTAAGGCCGATTAATCCTGCCTTTGATGCCGCATAATTAGCCTGACCTATCCTCCCCTGTATCCCAACAATGGAGGCAATGTTTATAATATGTCCATTTTTTTGTTGTATAAATATCCTCGTAACCTCACGAATACAATTAAAGGCTCCTTTTAGATTTGTATCTATCACCTTATCCCAGTCATCCTCACTCATCTTTATCAGCAATGAGTCTCTTGCCACACCTGCATTATTTATTAATACATCTATCCTGCTCCATCTCTTCATAGCAGCATCAATCATATTTTCAACATCTTTTATATTAGTGACATCACCCTTATATATTTCGGCCTCGCCGTCAAGCCTTTTAATCTTTTCTGCCACATCCTCCGCTTCCTTTTTTTGCGCGAGATAATTTACCAAAACAGACC
>CAKKST010000111.1 GCA_919903585.1 Nitrospiria bacterium
CAAATACAAGATGAGGGCCTTTCTCTTCATCATAGGATTCAGGAATTGGGCAGATGAGTTTTGGTTTTCTGTTTCTTTGTTCATTTTATTCCCTTTTTATTTTGACTGTCTGTGTAATGGTTTTTGGGGGAATAAAGCGGCCTGTCCCCTTTTCCATCCTGCGAGAATGAGAACCAAGTCTCCAGCGCCGGATAGAATGAAAACATCCGATTCTTCTGAATTGTTATATTATAGACAAGATTTATCTGGGGCTGGAAGCCGCTGCGGATGGGTGGCAGTGAAATTGGGACAGAAAAATTGCCTGTCCCTGTGTGAAGGTCCGGGAAAAACTTTTCCCCAATGCCCTTGAGGGCGCTGCCTCCCCTTGGAAGGGTGATGATTTGGTTTAAAACTCCTGACGATTTACTGCTCACTGCATCCACCCCTAACCACACTTTGTTACGAGCAGCCGTAAAACTGATGACCGCCTATCAGGTTTCTAATCTACATCCTTATTAACTACGTTAAACCGTCAAAAGAAAATTAAGCTATTACCTCCCCTTCAAGACAATCTTAACTGTTTAATATTTTAATACTTGATACTGCTAAGCCCCCATTTAGCAGTTAAAAGATGCAATTTACTACCACATCAAAATATCAATGTCAATAAAAAAAGATTATTTAGGTGTCCTTGAGGCTAATGAAGCAAAATCAAGGGTTGCCCCCTATTTCCCCTGATATAAATAAAAAACAGTTTTGTATAGATATTGTTTGACAAAAATAGGTTTGAAAGATAAAATTTTAAAAGGCTATCATATACAGGAGGGAAATAATGACCACTAATCGCAGAGAAGTTGTTATTGTAGACGGCGTAAGAACCCCTATTGGAAATCTTGGGGGGGCAATAAAAGACATATCTGCCCAGAGGCTCGGCGAGATAGTTATAAGGGAATTAATAAACCGCACAAAGATTGACCCAAAGCTGATAGATGAGGTGATCTTTGGCTGTGTAAGCCAGTCATCTGATGCACCCAACATAGCGAGGGTAATTGCCTTAATGGCAGGCCTGCCAATAGAGATTCCGGCATATACTGTGCAGAGAAACTGCTCATCTGGTTTGCAGTCTATTGTAAATGCCTGTCAGAGTATTCAGGCAGGCGATGCAGATATACAGATTGCAGGCGGCGCAGAGAGCATGAGCAGCGCGCCATATTTAAGCAGGGACCTGCGATTTGGAAAGAGATTAAAGAACAGCATGATGGTAGACAGCCTATGGGAGGGGCTGACTGATCCCATCTGCAACCAGCTTATGGGAAGGACAGCAGAGAACCTTGTTGAAGAGTTTAATATAACAAGAGAAGAACAGGACAAGTTTGCAATAAGGAGCCACAAACTTGCATTCAGGGCAATCAGGGAAGGAAAGTTTAAAGATGAGATTGTTCCTGTAAGTGTTCCCAAAAAAGTTGCTGGGAAAGATGTGGCGCCAGAGATATTTGCACAGGATGAAGGACCTAATGTTGCCTTAACAGAGCAGATGCTTTCAGTATATCCAACCATATTTAAAGAAAACGGCACCGTAACGCCCGGCAACTCCTGTCCCATAAGCGATGGCGCTGCTGCTGTATTAATCATGTCCAAAGAAAAGGCAAAAGAGCTCGGCTATGAGCCGCTCGGCTATATCAGGGCTTATGCATTTGCAGGCGTGGAGCCTCACAGGATGGGGATTGGGCCTGCACATGCAACGCCGCTGGTATTAAAAAAAGCAGGTATTGAACTAAAGGATATTCAGTTGATTGAGATTAATGAGGCATTTGCAGCGCAGTATATTGCAGTAGAAAAGAAACTCAGTTTGAACAGGGATATTGTAAATGTTAATGGAGGCGCCATTGCGCTTGGCCATCCTGTTGGCATGACTGGCACAAGGCTAACTATGACATTGCTAAGGGAGATGAAGCGAAAAAACTTAACACTCGGCCTTGCCAGCATGTGCATTGGCGGCGGCCTCGGCGGTGCAGTGGTGGTGGAGAGGAAGTAATTCCCTGATTACACCGATTAAAAAACAAGATTACACAGATTAAAGAGCAGATTGCTCAGATTAAGATACAAATCTGTGTAGTCAATTATAAGGAGGTTCTTATAATGTACATCTACAAGGCAGCAGTCCTTGGCGCAGGCATAATGGGTGCAGAAATCGCTCAGGTGATTACCTATTCAGGTTTGCCAGTAATATTAAAGGATGTGAGTGATGAAGCTGTGCAAAAGGGTATTGCTAAAGTAAGAAAAATCTATCAGGAGCGTGTTGATAAAGGCAAGATGACATCAACAGAGATGGAGCAGAAGCTCGCTTTGATAAGCGGCGCTACTG
>CAKKST010000112.1 GCA_919903585.1 Nitrospiria bacterium
ACAAAAACTCCAGAAAAAGATTAAATATTTATCAGAAAGGCTGAAGGAATTAGAAAACTTAAAATATGTGGGAGATATAAGGCAGAAGGGGTTCATGGTGGGAATTGAGCTTGTTAAGGACAAAGAAGCAAAAGAACCATATCCGCTTGAAGATAAAATCGGCATAAAGGTAATTAAAGAGGCAAGAAAACATGGCGTAATTATCAGGCCGCTCGGAAATATTATTGTACTGATGCCGCCATTAAGCATTAAGATAAACGAATTAAAGAAGATTTTGGATGTGGTTTATATGTGTATAAGGGATGTAACGGAAGGAAACAAATTGGTGTAGTGGTGCCCCTACTCGTTCTTCCCCTTCTTACAAAACATCATGTAGCTTTCCGCCACCCTCTTTGGATCAAGACCGATAGCCCTTGCATATTGCATAAGGTAATTTTTTAGATAAACCTCTGTTGGAAGGCGCTGGTATTTATCCCCCTCAATATGCTCTAAATAGATTATGCTTATCCTTGTCTTATCAGCAATGGAATTAAGGGTCATCCCCTTCCTTTCCCTTATCAGTTTCAGCATCTTGCCATTAAACTCAACACCTTCGTAGGTCTCTGTATCCTTGTGTGGAGCGCTCTCCTGTGGGGGATGCCGATCAGTCTCTTTACCGGTGGCATAATAGCTTGGCATAACCTTTTCTTCTTTTTGCTCAGCAGCAGGAGGGCTCGGTTTAATGGCTTCCTTTGTATCAGTGTAGTATCTGAAGTCTATCACATCAAGCCCTGCAGACAGCCTCCTGTCATACTCTTCCCTTGACTTGCTGAAACTCAATGCCCTGTATGCCGCCTCAACTGCCTCCAGTATCTCATTACACTCCTCCTGCGTAAAAAGGGAATAGGTGGCAGGAGACTCCCCACTGTAGGTCTCCTTTGCCCTCCTGTATGCCTCCTCAATCTCTTTATATGAGGCATCAGGCCTTATCTCTAATATCTCATAATAATTCTGATTCCGAAACATCTTCATATCAGAAATGCTCTTCCTCTATCTCCTTATTCATAATTATATTCTTGGCAATTCGCTCAATGCACTTTGCAGGCCTTGAATTAGGATATTCAAGCAGCAGCGGCCGCCTCCTGCGGACAGACTGCCACACACACTCATCATATTCAACATGGCCAACATAGCTGATATTGATCCCAAAATACTTTAGGCAGGTGCTCTTGATAGAAAAACCTATGTTAATATCACCCTTTGTCCTCACACTATTAATTATCAGTTTGGGCCTGAGTTTCAGCACCTCATTCTTAAATCTCTGGCCAATCTCATTATCAATTGACTCAACATAATTAAGCAGCTCTACAGGCGTTCTGATGCCGAGTTCATTCTTCCTGTCCATCGCATTAACTATGATATCTCTGATCCTCGCGTCATTAATCATCCTTTTAAGCCGCCTGAAAAATACACTCTTTATAAATCTGTAGGCATTCTCAATAGATGTAGGCTCCGGGGTGACAATAATTATACCATCATTGGCAATTAAAAAGAAATCCAGTGTATTAAAGGCAGTACCTGCACCGAGGTCAAGGAGGATATATTCAGTATCAAGGGATATTAACTGGCGGAGAAGCCTTATCTTCTGGGTATAGCTGGTATTTGCCACCTCAAGATAATCCTCTGCCCCGCTTATAAGGCGCAGATTGGGTATACCTGTGTTTATGATAACATCCTTAATATCCGGAACCTTTTTCCTGATAAAATCTGAAAGGGTTACATTTGGGTATGGTGTGCCGAGGCAGGAATGGAGGTTGGCGCCGCCGAGGTCAGCATCAACTAACAATACCTCCTTGCCTGCCCTTGAGAGGCATATCCCTAAGCTTGAGGTAATAAGGCTTTTGCCCGACCCCCCCTTGCCTCCTCCAATTGCCCATATCTGGCTTCTTGGATGGCCGCTGCCATTACCATTATTTTTAACATCAAAAGGCATAAAACCTCTCCTTAATATTAAATTTAACTCATACCCCCTTTTTTTTCAAGTCCTTTTATGTTATTATATCGGAAGTTTTATGAATCTTACCAGATTTTTAATCTTAATAGGACTTCTACTCATTTTATCCGCCGGCTATCTGCACGGCTCAATAGTAGCAGATATTACACCTGACAGAAAAGGTAATATCCCAAAGGGCTGGGAGCTGAAGGAGTGGAATGGAAAGGCAGATATACTGATTGAAAATGAGAATGGAAACAACCTCTTCCATCTAAAAAGCAGCAAAAGCAGCTTTGCCCTGCATAAGGAGCTAAAATTTAACTTAAAAGAATACCCCATAATCAGATGGAAATGGAAGGTAGCACGGCTTCCTGACGGCGGAGATGTGAGGAACAAAAAGATGGATGATCAGGCAGCCCAAATTTATGTGGTCTTTCCCAGATTCCCTGCCATGGTAAAGAGCAGGGTTATTGGGTACATCTGGGAATCATCTGCGCCATCAGGCTCAATTACAGAGAGCAAAAAACGCTTACATACCAAATATATTGTGCTGCAAAGCGGAAAAGAAAGGCTTGGGGAATGGATTGAGGAAAAGAGGAATGTATATGCCGACTACAAGATGCTCTTTAATGAAGACCCTCCTCCTGTTGGAAAGATATCCATTATGATAGATTCTGATGATACAAAGAGCAGTGCAGAGAGCTTTTTCAGCGAGATAATATTTGAAAAAGAGCCTTTCATGTTTGCAGAGGCGCCAAGGCCAGCAGAAAAAGAAGGGGCTGGTTTAACTGAAGAAAAAAGGGCAGGAGAAACAGTATCAGGGGAGGGAGAATCGCCTGTTACACAAAAGGAATCTGAGGTTAAAAAAGATGAAAGTAAAAAAATAACACGGGCATTGAAAGGTCTCTGGCCGAGAAAGAAGCCTACTGCTAAAGAGGCTGCTGAAAAGGCCATGCCCGAGCCCACACCTGCTGAAAGGGAGCCGGAAATAGGAATATATCTCATAATAGGCATCCCTATTTTAATCCTTATAATTGTTGTACTGATAGTGAAAGCCAAAGGCGCACCTCCCCCATTTTAGTGGACACAAGGTTATAATAGGCTGCCATAGCCTCCAGTAGGGCTGGCAGGTCTATCTGGCATTCTGAAGCGCTAAGACAGCAAAAGGCAAATAATTGTTGCTTTAAACTCAGGGGTAATGATAATATTGCTGTCACATGGCCTTACCAAAAATATCTGTAACAATCATTACACACAATGAAGAGGAAAATATAGAGGATTGCCTGAAAAGTGTAAGATGGGCTGATGAGATAGTTGTTGTTGATTCGTATAGCACAGACAAGACCGTAGAGATTTGCAAAAAGTATAAGGTAAAAACAGTCAAAAATAAATGGCTTGGATATTCAAACCAGAAGAATTTGGCAATTGATAAGGCAAGGAATGAATGGATATTGAGCATTGATGCTGATGAGCGAATTACAAAGGAACTTTTGGACGAGATCAGAAAGGAATTTGAGAAGGATATTCCCATTGATGGTTTCTACATTGCAAGAAAAAACTTCTTTTTAGGCAGATGGATAAGGCACTGCGGATGGTATCCTGATTATAATCTGAGATTGTTTAAGAGGAGTAAAGGCAGGTTTATTGAAAGAGAGGTGCATGAAAAGGCAGAGGTTAAGGGAGAAACTAAATTTCTTAAGCACCCATTAGAGCATTATACATACAAGACCCTCAGCGATTTCATCTCAAGGCTTGATAGATATTCAACACTCTCAGCAATTGAGCTTCATAAAAAAGGAAGAACGGCAGGATGGCCTCATCTTACAGTAAGGCCTGTAACAATGTTTTTGAGGATGTATTTTTTAAAAAAGGGTTTTCTTGAGGGATTTTATGGTATACTGCTCTCAGGGCTTTATTCCTTCTATACCTTTTCAAAATATGCAAAGCTGTGGGAGATAGAGAAAAAAGAAAAGAAACATAGAACATAAAAAAAGGAGGTTTTAGAATAATGAAAAAAATTAGTGTAATAGTCAGTTTAGTAATTATCTTTATGCTGTCAGGAAGTTCCAGCAGTACAGCAGGACAGGGGATGATTGGCGGAACCACTGTAACTGTTGAACCTGCAATGACCCGCGGCCATGAAAAGGCGCCTGTCACAATCTATGAGTTCTCAAGTTATCAATGACCATTCTGCAAAAGGGTCCAGCAGGTGCTGGAGCAGATTCAAAAGGAATACGGTAACAAGGTAAGACACATCTATAAAGATTTTCCGCTGGGAGGCCAGATATATTCAGAGCCTGCTGCAATTGCAGCGCGTTGTGCTGCTAAGTCTGGAAAGTTCTGGGAATATCACAACGAATTATATAATAACCAGAGCAGCCTTGGCCCTGCCTTATTTGAGCAGATTGCATCAAGGCTCGGCCTGCCGATGAATGACTGGAAGAAATGCACAGAGGATATCAAGATTAAAGAGGCAGTTAGAAACGACTTAAACGAAGGGATTAAGCTCGGTGTGACAGGTACCCCAACATTCTTTATTAATGGAAAAAAGGTTGTTGGCGCCCTCCCCCTTGAGAATTTTAAGTTGGTAATTGATGAGGAGTTGAAGAAGACAAATAAGAAATAGAAATTTATCTATTGCGACTAATCTGTCATTGCGAGCACCCGAAGGGTGCTCGCAATGACAATTTTGTCTTACAGCCTCTCCTTAACAATACTCTCAACTACTGACGGATCTGCAAGTGTAGTTATATCACCGAGGTTCTCTATATCACCTGTTGCAATCTTTCGCAGTATCCTGCGCATAATTTTTCCGCTCCTTGTTTTTGGAAGGGCATTTGCAAATTGCAGCTTATCAGGCCTTGCAATGGGGCTAATAACCTTTGCAACATGGTCAACAATGGCCTTTTTAACCGAGTCGTCAGGATGATTCCCGTCCTTTAAAGTAACAAAGGCATATATCCCTTCCCCCTTAATATCATGCGGATAGCCTACAACCGCTGCCTCTGCAACCCTTTCGTAGCTTACGAGCGCGCTCTCTATCTCTGCTGTGCCGAGCCTGTGGCCTGAGACATTCAGGACATCATCAATCCTTCCCATAAGCCAGAAATTTCCATTCTTATCTATCCTCGCGCCATCACCGCTGAAATATTTACCGGGGAAGCGCGTGAAATAGACCTCCTTAACCCTCTTATTCTCAGGGTCGCCGTAGGTTCCTCTTAGCATGCCTGGCCATGCCCTTTCAATAACCAGATAGCCGCCTTCATTAACCGCAGCCTCTTTGCCGTCCTCTTTCAAAACCTTTGGCAGGATGCCGGGAAATGGGAGGTTTGCTGAACCCGGCCTTAGTGTCATGGCGCCGGGGATAGGCGTGATCATTATTCCCCCAGTCTCTGTCTGCCACCATGTATCAACAATGGGTAGTTTTCCATTGCCAACAACCCTGTGATACCACATCCATGCCTCAGGATTAATCGGCTCGCCTACTGTGCCGAGGAGCCTTATTGAACTGCGGTCATGCCTTTTTACCCATTCCTCGCCTTCACGCATGAGCGCCCTTATTGCTGTTGGCGCTGTATAGAATATATTTACCTTGTGTTTCTCTACTATCTGCCAGAACCTGTCAGGTTTTGGATATGTTGGTATGCCTTCAAACATCAGGCTCGTTGCACCAACACATAATGGCCCGTAGACTATGTAACTGTGCCCTGTCACCCATCCTATGTCCGCTGTGCAAAAGTGTATATCCTCTTCATGATAGTCAAATATCCATTTAAAGGTAAGCGCTGTAAATAAAAGATAGCCCGCAGTGGTATGCAGGACACCCTTTGGTTTTCCTGTGCTTCCGCTTGTATAAAGGATAAACAGGGGGTCTTCTGAGTCCATTATCTCAGGCTCGCAATAGTCTTTAATATCCTCTGCCTTCATCTCTTCATGCCACCAGAGGTCCCTATTGGTCTGCATATTTACAGGACTTCCTGTCCTCTTTACAACAATAACCTTTTCAATGGTGGTGTTATCTTTAATGGCCTCATCACTGTTTGCCTTAAGTGGTATATGCTTGCCTCCCCTTACTCCTTCATCTGATGTGATTAATAATTTCGCCTCGCTGTCAAGTATCCTGTCCCTCAGAGAGGCTGAGCTGAACCCGCCGAAGACAACGTTGTGTATTGCGCCTATCCTCGCACAGGCGAGCATGGAGATGGGAAGCTCGGGTATCATGGGGAGATAGATGGTTATCCTGTCCCCCTTTTTTACACCGTGCTTTTTAAGGACATTGGCAAATCTGTTTACCTCATAAGAAAGCTGCTGGTAGGTATATGTCTTATAGCTGCCGTCATCACCCTCCCAGATGATTGCCGCCTTGTTCCTTCTAAAGGAGTTTAGATGCCTGTCAATGCAATTGTAGGAGACATTCAGTTTGCCGTTAACAAACCATTTGATGGACGGCTTTGTAAAATCCCATTCAGAGGCCTTTTTCCATTTTTTGTACCAGTGAAGTTCATCCTTCGCCATTTTAGACCAGAAGGCATCCGGGTTTTTAATGGATTTTTTATAGATCTCTTTATATTGTTTCAGGCTCTTTATGTGGGCCTTTCTGCTGAATTCCTTTGGCGGTGGAAATCTTCTCTCCTCATGCATTAATACATCAATACCTTTATCTGCAGCCATATTATCTCCTCCAGTCTTCAAGGATAGCCGTGGTTTTTGTAGGCACGGTTTAAACCGTGCCTACAAGGCAAAAATGTGGGATAGACTATAATGTCCTCCCTCTTGAATTGACATTCGTTGCATTATACGGTAGCAAAATGGCTTAAATATGTCAAGATACTACTGATGGCCGGACACCAGCAGAGGTTTGGAATGGAAGAGACATCTTTACCCGTAGCCCTAAGCAGGAATACTGGTTTGAGGCATGGGATGGGCTGTTGACAGGGATATACTTGAAGCTTTAGTCTGGCTCATTAATTAGTGCGGGCTAAAATTAAATTTGGGAAAAAAGGGTGTCCGTGGTAGGTTTGTGTTTATAGGCTAAACCTGCTCAAAATATTACAC
>CAKKST010000113.1 GCA_919903585.1 Nitrospiria bacterium
AAAAGGGAATATTCAGATTAAAAGATACTGGGAATTGGATTTTAATAACAAAATAATTGTGTCAGAGGATGAGTATGCAGAGAGGATATTAAAAGAATTAGAAGAGGCTGTCAAATTAAGGATGACAAGCGATGTGCCGATTGGCGCATTATTAAGCGGAGGGGTAGACTCCAGTGCAGTTGTAGGGATGATGGCAAGGTTGTCTGGCAGGCCTATAAAAACCTTTTCAATTGGATTTGAGGAGGAGGAATACAGTGAACTGAAATACGCCAGCATAGTAGCTAAACAATTCAAGACAGAACATCATGAATTTATTGTGAAGCCTGATATAATGGAAACACTCCCTGAACTTGCATGGTATTATGATGAGCCCTTTGCAGATAAATCGGCTGTTCCGTCATATTATATTGCAAAAGAGGCAGGCAAACATGTTAAGGTTGTCTTGATTGGTGATGGAGGAGATGAGGCATTTGCAGGTTATGAAAGATACAATCAGGGTAATAATGCAGCCTCGCTGCTTCCATCAAGTATAAGAGGACAGTTGATAAGGCAGGCAATTAATAATTATTTTAAGATTGCTGATAGCAGTAAAGTAATTTCAAAGATGATGAAAAAAATAGCATTGAATCTATTTACTGTCTCGAGGAGTATAATCTTTCCAGAGTTTTTTAATGGAAGAGATAAATATAATCTGTATAATCATAATACCAGAGAGGCATTAAATAACTCTATTTCAAACAAGATCGACGAGCTTTTGGAAGGTGCAGCGGATATTAAAGAGCCAATTGATGCAATGGTGAATATTGACTTTAAGCATTATCTATCAGGCGATCTGTTGGTAAAGATGGATATTGCAAGCATGGCAAATTCTATTGAGGCGCGTTCGCCATTCTTAGACCATAAGCTCCTTGAGTTTTCTATGAATATTCCATGTTCATTTAAAATAAAAAATGGGGTAAGAAAATATATTCTAAAAAGGGCATTATCTGATATACTGCCTGACGAGATTCTAAATAGAAATAAGATGGGGTTCAGCATCCCATTGATTTACTGGTTCAGAAATGAATTGAAGGGATTTGCTTATCAGACAATCCTGAATAATTCAGAGGGCATAAAACAATTCTTTAATTTAAATTATGTTAAACAGCTTTTAGATGAACATGTATCAGGCAGAAAAAACCATGCCCAGCGGATATGGGCGCTTATTGTTTTTGAGATGTGGTATAGAAGATTTATGAAGGGGAACATAAGAAAGGCATAAAATACTCTTCAAAGAACTAAATTTAATCCAATGTTAAAAGAAATAAAATACTTATTACGTTCAAGATCATTACGTTTTACTTTAGATTGTCGTTCTGGAGTAATACCAAAACAAACCCACACCTTTAAGTGGCACGGTAAAACAATATATTATCGTCCTGGTACCTCCGATACAGAAATCATCTATAAAATTCTACTCAAAACCAAAAAAAGATCTGAGTATTGGGTGCCGCCTGTAGTGGATCCAAAAGTGATTTTGGATATAGGTGGAAATATTGGAATCTCTTCTATTTATTTAGCTAACATTTTTTCCCAAGCAAGAATTTTTACCTTTGAACCTTTACCAGATAACTTTGCAATACTTACAAGGAATATAAGTTCCTACTTCAATATTAAGGCATTTCCCATAGCATTAGGAAGATCAGATGGTGTAATGGAAATGTATCGTTCAGATAATCATCTCAATTTTGGTGGTTTTTCTTTTTATGAAGAAGGTAGTGATACAACTTTCAAAATTAATGTTGATGTGCGAAATGTAAATAGCTTTTTAACAGAACTCGGCATTAATCAAGTAGATATGATCAAAATTGATACCGAGGGTTCAGAATACGATATTATAACATCGTTCAATGAAAATATTTTGCAATCCGTGAAATGGATAATTGGTGAACTCCATGGAGAGCGAGACTTTGAAGTTCTAACTTATCTATCGAAATGGTTTGATATTGAATTGAAGAAATCTCTGAAGAAAAGATTATTCATTTTTATAGCTTGCAATAAAAAATTAACTTCTTTAATCTAATGAAGAAAATATATAAAAGAGGATTTAGCTTTCTTACTGGGCACTTTTGGAAACGGCTAATACCGAAGATGTTTCTTGATCAAAATTATTTCAAATTTTATATTGGTAAAAAACTTTTCCATAAGGCTTTTCAAAAAAATGGAAAACATTACCTCACAGGAAGGGTTTTAGATGTTGGCTCTGGTTCAGCCCCTTACAAGGACGATCTTCCAGAATGTCGTTTTATTACGCTTGAGCATGATGTCCGATTCCAGCCTATGGTTGTAGGTTCAGCCGTATCCCTTCCTTTTTTATCAGAGGCATTTAATAGTGTAATTTGCACAGAGGTATTAGAACATCTTCCTGAGCCGGAGATGTGTATCATTGAAATTAAACGGGTATTAAAAGGAGGTGGGAGGGTTTATATCACAACCCCAATGACCTGGTATCTCCATTATGAGCCAAATGATTATTTTCGCTTTACTCCGTACGGCCTGAGATATCTTTTAGAAAAAAATGGTTTTACGGTTATTACCTTAGAGCCGATTGGTGGCCTTGCAGCTATTTTAGGAATGGTTGCCTTTGAGAAGTTCTATAACCTTATATTTAAACTTGCTTTCTTTGTTCCAAAAGCTTATCGTGCCATTGTTGTTGCCCCCTTTACCCTTCCTCTTTCGTGGGTTTTGTATCATCTTACATCACTCTTAGACCATTTTAGTAAACGGTGGGTATTCTCTGTCTGCCTTGTAGCAGAGAAAAGGGGTTAAAATAACTAAGCATGGTTCACAAGAATAATTTGAGAAATTATACAATCTTACATACAGAGGCATCTAATGGTTGGGGCGGGCAGGAGATAAGGATTATTACTGAGGCAGAGGGGCTTATAAAAAGGGGGCACAGGGTTATAATTACCGCCTCTGCAGAAAGCCAGATAATCAAAGAGGCAAAGGCAAGTGGGATAGAAACCGAGTTATTATCCATGAAGAGAGCTTCCATACTATTTTCCATCTGGAGGCTCTTAAATATTATAAATAAATACAATATAGATATTGTGAATACACACAGCTCATGGGATAGCTGGCTTGGCTCTATTGCTGGAAGGTTATCAGGCAAGAAACCTTTTGTTATCAGGACAAGACACCTTTCAACCCCCATTGGGAATAATTTCATGAGCAGGATAGTTTATGATTATCTGCCTGATATGATAATTACAACTGGAGAGGCTATACGAAACAATATGATTAATAAAAATCATTTCAACCCTGACAAGATTCTATCCATACCAACAGGTATTGACCTTGATAAATTTAATAATGAAGGAGAAGGCACAAATCTAAGGAATGCGCTAAATGTGACAGAAAGAGTTCCATTAATAGGCATGGTTTCGGTCCTCAGGAGCTGGAAGGGTCACCTCTATCTCCTTGAGGCCATACCAGAGGTAATAAAGGCCTTTCCTGATGCAAGATTTATAATAACAGGCGACGGCCCGTATAAAGATGTAATAGAAGAAAAGATCAGGGCTATGGACATTCAAAGATACATAATAATGACTGGCTACAGGGATGACATCCCAGCCATTCTCTCTGCAATAGACCTGTTAGTCTTTCCATCCTATGCAAATGAGGGCGTGCCTCAGGCAGTACTTCAGGCCTTTGCTATGGGAAAGACAGTTATAGCCTCTGATGTAGGCTCTGTCTCAGAGGTTGTGCTGGACTATGAAACAGGCATCCTGGTCTCTCCCTGCAACTCAAAGGCCCTTGCAGAAAATATTATTGGGCTGCTTAAAGATAAAGACAAGAAAGAGAAAATGGCTGCTGCTGGAAGAAGACTTGTTGAGACGCAATATTCGCTTGAGAAGATGCTGGACAAAACAGAGCTGTTATATAATGAATTGATGGCACAAAAAGGAAGTAGCTTTAATGCCTAATCCATTTTCTTTGACTGCTATAAAAACTATCTTCAAGATAGCCCGCTATTTTGATAAACGAAGCGATGTCTTTGATAGGGACAAAATATCAAATATCCTCATAATAAATACAACAGCCATAGGTGATACCCTTCTCTCAACACCTGCAATAAGGGCTTTAAGAAAGGGCTTCCCATCTGCACATATTGCTGCATTGGTAAGTAAGCCTGCTAAAGAGATTTTATTAGAAAATAAATATATTAATGAACTTATTGATTATCAGCCTCGTATTAACTTACCATATCTAATCAAGCTTCCAACACTCTTGAAGATATTAAAATCAAGAAAATTTGATTTGGTAATTGTACTGCATGGCAATGACCCAGATACCGCACCTATTGCATATCTGACAGGCGCTTCCCACAGGCTTGGGTGGGAAGAAAGCAGACTCTCCTTTCTCTTTACAATGCCTGTAAAGATGCGGGATGAAAATGAACACTTTGCAGAGGTGAGGGTAGGGGCTCTTTCTAATATTGGGGTTACACCTGATGGCATTGACCTTGATATGCCGTTAAACGCAGAGGATGAAGAAGAGGCGGATGCCTTTCTTGAAAGGAATAACCTTCAGAAAGGTCTTTTAGCAGGATTACACCCATTTGGCAGCAAGCCCTATAAATGGTGGCCATTGGAGCGTATGGCAAAGACTGGTGATTACCTATATAAAAAATATAACCTACAGCCTGTTATCTTTGGCGGTGCTAAAGAGAAAACACATGCCATTGAAATGGCAAATATGATGCAAGTAAAGCCATTAATAGCCGCAGGGGAGCTTAGCATACGAGGCTCTGCGGCACTGATTAAAAGATGCAGATTATTTATAACCACAGACAGCGGCCCAATGCACATCGCACAGACAATGAAAATCCCAACAATTGCCATCCTGTGGTCAACAAGCACCCAGACAGGCCCTGTTAACAAAAAGAGTATTGTGTTATATGGTAAGTGCAACAATACCGATAAAATCTTAACCTCCTGCACAGAAGGTGTTTTGGTTGAAGATGTGATTAAGGCTGTAAATAAATTTATGGAAGGGGAAGCGCTTACCTGACAAGAATTATCACTCATATTTTCTTAGCTCCTTCTCTGAAAGCCCAAAATAATGACCAACCTCATGCAAAAGGGTCTTACGAATCTCTTCAATAAGTTCCTTTTCGTTTGAACATATCTCCTCTATATTTTTCTGAAAGAGTATTATCTCGGCAGGAAAAGGATATGGAACATGGAAAAACCCATCTTTTTTGGAATATGGTACCCCGCTGAAAAGCCCGAGCAAGTTTGATTTTTTTAAGTTTAATAGCCTTGCATCTTCGTTATTTAGATAGTCTTCTATAATAATTGAAATATTTGTAAAATATTTTTTGAATTCATCAGGCAGTGTTTCCAGCGCCTTTTCAGCGAATTCCTCAAAGTTTTTTTTGCTTGTTCTAAAGGGCATATTTTATTATATCAAAAAATACTAAAAATTATTGTGAATCACATAAATAAATTGACAAAAATTCTGGTAGCCGCAGGCTTTAGCCTGCGTATTTATCGCACCCTAAAGGGTGCGGCTACCCATGCAATGTCAGAAGTGAAATGGAGGCTTGAATATTCCGAAAATATGTGTTACAAATAGAGACAAAAAGCAAATATTTCAAGATATTCGGTGGAGAAATAGTTTGACTGAAAGATACAAGATTGCTATACTTATTGAAAATTTTGATAAAAAAGGTGGAAGCGAGAGACGTACATACGAATTAGTCAAAAAACTGAAAGAATGGGGACATGAAATAACGGTCTTTACCCATTCATGGTCAGAGGGATTGGGAGATTGGGGGATAAGGTTTATTAAGGTTCCAATGATGCGCTGGCCATTTAGGTTTATGGCGCCCTTAACCTATGCCTATTTTGTAAATAGCATTATCAAAAAAAATGACTTTGACATCATCCACAGTCAGACAAGGACATACTATCAGGATGTGGCAACATTAGGGGGAGGATGCCACAGGGCATGGATTGATGAAGGAAGCAGTCTTAAATTACTTGACCCTTTTCACATGGCAGTCCTTTCAATTGAAAAGAGACAATTTCAGGATGGCAATTATAAAAGGATTATTGTTAATTCAGGGCTGAGCAAGAAGGGCATATTAAAATTCTATCCTGTTCCTGAAGAGAGGATAAGGGTTGTCTACAATGGCGTTGATTCAGAGAGATTTAATCCAATAAATAGAGAAGGTTATCGTAAGGAGATACGCAGCAAACATAATCTTTCAGACAATGATTTTGTGATATTATATGTGGGAAGCGGTTTTAAGAGGAAAGGGGTAGAGTACATAATAAGAGCAGTGGGGGCTCTCGGCAGGGAGTTTATTGAAAAGAACAGGATAAAGGCGCTAATTGTCGGCAAGGACAGGCAATGGCCATATAAAAGACTGGCTGAGAAACTCGGTGTGGATAAAGCAATTCACTTTATTGAGTATACAAAAGAGACAGAAAAATATTACGCTGCCTCTGATATATTTATATTACCTACTTTTTTTGATCCATTTGCAAATGTTACGATTGAGGCAATGGCATCAGGCATCCCTGTTATTACAACAAGGAAGAATGGCGCCTCTGAAATAATAGAAGATGGAGTAGATGGTTTTATAATTGATACGCCTTTTGAGGTAGATAAAATTGCAGAGAGGATAAAAGCGTTATTAGATTCTGAAATACGTAATACAATGGGTATAAAGGCAAGGAAGATGGCAGAGGGTTTTACATGGGAGAGGATGGCAGAAGAGACCTTAAAAGTTTACCATGAGATCAGAGCTTCTGGATAAAAGTACAATTAAAAAAATATTGGTCATAAGAAATGATAATATAGGTGATCTGATATGCACAACCCCAATGATACATGCCCTGAAAAAGAGATTTAAGGATGCATCTGTTTCTGTTCTTGTAAACAGATATAATAAAGAGGCTGTAGAGGGGAGCGAATTAATTGATGAGTGTTTTGTTTATGATAAATTAAAGCATGGGCGGCATAAAAGCAGGCTTGGCGCATGGCTTGAGTTATACAGGGTAATCGCTGAGATTAAAAAGAGGGAATTTGATCTTGTTATTTCAGCGAGGTCAAGCTATTCGCCATCAGTTGCGAGGATGGCATATTTCAGCGGTTCAAAATGGAGGCTCGGTTATGTGCCTGTAAAGGGTGTGCTGCCGAGATTTTTTTACAATATCCCTATTGCTGTTGAAGGTAAGGTATGCCATGAGGTTGATAAGGTCTTCAGGCTCGTCAGCCATATAGGGATAAAAAAGGATGATGAAGGGCTTATAATCAATATCCCAGAGGCAGAAAGGAAAAATGCAGAAGATTATCTGAGAGAGAATGGTGTAAAAAAGGGTGATTACTTGGCGGCAATGCATATATCAAGCAGGAGGCCAGAGAACAGGTGGCCTGTTGATAGATTTATTAAGATAGGAAATTTTTTTACAGAAAAAGGGATTAAGGTAGTTGTTTTATGGATGCCCGGAGATGAAACAAATCCATTACATCCGGGTGATGATGAAAAGGCAGAGATGATAGCCCAAAAAATGAAGGGCAAACCTATTCTATACAGGACTGAATCTGTTAAGGGGCTTATTGGGATACTTTCTTTGTGCAGATTGATGGTGTGCCTTGACGGCGGGGCAATGCATATTGCTACTGCCCTAAAGATGCCGATTGTTGCAGTCTTTGGCTCTACCAACCCTGTTGTGTGGGGCCCTTATGGTGATGGGCATACAGTAATAAAGAAGGGTAATGACGCCAAAGAGATTAAAGTGAGTGAGGTAATGGAGGCTATCAGTAGAAAACTGCCAAAAAGGTTTTTGAGGGTGTAGGTGCGTTTTGCTAAATGCCCCTGTTTAAATAACTGGATTCCTGTTTACACAGAATGACAAAATGGGAAAGAAGGAGAGATTAATTGCCGCACAGGGTTATAAAATCCGATGGATTAATTAAATATCTAAGCGCCTTTAAAAAGGCAAGGGTGCTTGTCTTTGGTGATGTGATGGTTGACCATTTTATCTGGGGCAATGTGTCGCGGATATCACCTGAGGCGCCTGTTCCTGTTGTTAGTGTTACAAAGGAGACCATACTCCTCGGCGGCGGCGCAAATGTCCTTAATAATATTTTAGCCCTCGGCGGGAAGCCTGAAATATGCGGCGTTATAGGTTATGATGATACAGGCAGGCAGTTTCTTAAAGAGCTAAAGAAAATGGGTGCGGCAGCAGACGGGATATTTTATGAAAAGAGGCCTACTATTGTTAAGACACGGATTGTTGCACACGGCCAGCAGGTTGTAAGATTTGACAGAGAGGTAAAGGACGAGATTTCCATTAATACACAAAATAATATCTATGAATTTATAAAAAAACGGATAAGAAACATAGATGTCCTTGCAATATCAGATTATGCAAAGGGATGTATCACAGAAAATCTGCTTGCTGATATATTGAGGCTTGCAAAGAAAAGCAATGTAAGGATTGTGGTGGATCCAAAGGTAAAGCACTTTAATTTTTATCAAGGCGTGACTGTAGTTACACCGAATAATCTTGAGGCATCCCAGTCCTCTGGTGTTGAGATAGTGGATGAGGCGAGCCTGCACAGGGCAGGTGAGGCGCTGTTAAATAGATTGGGCTGTGATGCGCTTCTTATCACAAGGGGTGAGCATGGCATGAGCCTCTTTGAGAGCAACGGTGATATTACACATATACCAACGGTTGCAAAAGAGGTGTATGATGTTACAGGCGCCGGCGATACTGTGCTTGCAACACTATCCCTTGCCATGGCAGCAGGCGCGCCGATTAAAGAGGCTGCTGTGCTTGCAAATTATGCTGCGGGCATTGTTGTTGGCATTGTTGGCACTGCCACTGTAAGTAATAGTGAGTTAAAAAAGGTATTAAAAAGCGAAGCCGCACACAGAACATGAAGGTAATCGGGATTATACCATCAAGATACAATTCAAGCAGATTCAAGGGCAAGGCTCTATCAGATATTTGCGGCAAGCCCATGATACAGCATGTATATGAGCGGGCAAAAAAGGCAAGATTGCTGGACGAATTGATAGTTGCCACAGATGACAAAAGGATATATAATGCAGTGATGAAATTTGGCGGGAAGGTGGTTCTTACAAAGAAACACAATTCAGGCACAGACAGGATTGCAGAGGCTGCAGAAAAAATAAAGGCAGATATTATCGTAAATATTCAGGGTGACGAGCCATTAATCTCAAGCAGGATGATTGACAGTGCAATAGGTTTTTTTAAAATGGATAAATTAGCAGTGATGGGGACAATAAAAAAGGAGATAACATCTCCGGATGAGCTTTATAATCCAAATATTGTGAAGGTTGTAACTGATAATAATAATTCTGCCCTCTATTTCTCAAGAAGGCCCATACCTTTTTTGCGGGATAATGAAAATAATCCCCCCTCCCCCCCTTTTAAAATCCCCCTCTGTCCCCCTTTAATAAAGGGGGATGTAGGGGGGTTATCGGGGGGGAAGGGGGGATTTTCAGATAAAAAGGATGTCCCTATTCCAAGAAATACCTATTACAAACATATAGGCCTGTATCTTTACAAAAGGCCTTTCCTTCTCAAATTTGCAAAGATGAAGCAGACATCCCTTGAGAAAAAGGAGAGGCTGGAGCAATTACGAGCGCTGGAGAATGGATATAAGATAAAGGTCTATGAAACAAAATATGATACAATCGGTGTTGATACGTCAGAGGATTTGGAGATGGTAAAAAAAATGATCTGTAGAGGCAGGAGATAATGGCAAAGTATATTTTTGTTACAGGCGGTGTTGTATCGTCCTTAGGCAAGGGTATTGCATCTGCATCCATTGGACATCTGCTTGAAAGCAGGGGATTAAAGGTTACATTCCTGAAATTAGACCCATATATAAATGTTGACCCCGGGACAATGAGCCCGTATCAGCATGGCGAGGTGTTTGTAACAGACGACGGCGCAGAGACAGACCTTGACCTCGGCCATTACGAAAGATATACCAGCGTTACCATGTCCCGCAAGAATAATTACACAACAGGAAAGATATACGACAATGTGATAAACAAAGAAAGGAAAGGAGACTATCTTGGCGGAACTGTGCAGGTGGTGCCTCATATTACTGATGAGATAAAGAGATGTATTAAAGAGGCTGCAAATAAAAAGGATATTGTGATAGTTGAGATTGGCGGAACAATAGGCGATATAGAGAGCCTTCCCTTTCTTGAGGCCATCAGGCAGTTGAAATTTGATGTGCCCGCAGGTGATGTAATATATATCCATCTCACCCTTGTCCCTTATGTGCAGGCAGCGGATGAATTAAAGACAAAGCCTACACAGCACAGTGTAAATAAATTAAGAGAGATAGGCATCCAGCCTGATATATTATTGTGCAGGACAGACAGGTTTATCCCTGAGGGAATGAAGGCAAAGATTGCCCTCTTTTGCAATGTGCGGAAAGAGGCTGTTATAACTGCAAAGGATGTGGATACCATCTATGAGGTGCCGCTTGTGTTTCATCAGGAGGGTCTGGATGATATTATATTAAAGCAGTTAAGATTAAAGGCAGGCAGGCCTGACCTCAAGAAACTGGAAGGGGTTGTTAAGAAAATAAAGAGCCCTGAACACACAATTAATATTGCTGTAATCGGCAAGTATATAGATTTGAAGGATTCATACAAAAGCCTCGCAGAGGCATTGAATCATGGCGGCATTGCCAGTAACTCAAAGGTCAGTATTGCATGGATAGATGCAGAGGATGTTGAGGAAAAGGGGCCTGAGCATTTTATATACGGTATGGATGGTGTTCTGATTCCCGGCGGTTTTGGTAAAAGGGGGATAGAGGGAAAGATTGAGTCAATAAGGTATGCAAGGGAGAATCAGATACCCTTTTTCGGTATATGCCTCGGTATGCAGTGTGCAGTGATAGAATTCTCAAGAAATGTGCTGCATCTTAATAAGGCCAACAGCTCTGAATTTGATAGGAACACTGCATACCCTGTAATCTATCTCCTTCCCGGCCAGAGAAACATAAAAAAAATGGGCGGCACAATGAGACTCGGCGCATATCCATGTGTAATCAAAAGAGGCTCTCTGGCATTTAAGGTATATAAGAAGACAAATATCTCAGAGCGGCATAGGCATAGGTACGAATTTAATAATAAGTATAAAGAGGTTTTAACAAAAAATGGGATGATAATAAGCGGGACATCCCCTGACAATAAATTAGCAGAGATTATTGAGCTTTCCAATCACCCGTGGTTTGTGGCATCACAATTCCATCCTGAATTCAAATCAAGGCCATTAGACCCCCACCCATTATTCAAGGGTTTTATTAAGGCAGCGCTTGAGAATAAGCTTAAAAGGCTGAAGATTGAGGAAGCCTTTATGGAGGAAGGTAGTGCAGGAAGTAGGGATTAATGATATAAGGATTGGCAGAGGCAATCCCCTTGTGCTTATTGCAGGGCCATGCGTGATTGAGGGTGAAAAAGAGTGCTTTAATACTGCAAAGAGCCTTAAAGAAATCACCTCTGAGCTTGGAGTGCCATTTATTTTTAAGTCTTCTTATGATAAGGCAAACAGGACATCCATTGACTCGGCCCGCGGGCCCGGGATTAAAAGGGGATTAAAGATATTAAAGAAGATAAAAGAGAAACTATCTTTGCCAATATTATCTGATGTACATAATATGGAGGAGATAAAAGAGGCTGCTGCTGTGCTTGATGTGATTCAGATACCGGCTTTTTTGTGCAGGCAGACAGATATCTTAATTGCTGCTGCAAAGACAAAGAAGATTATAAATGTAAAAAAAGGGCAGTTTTTATCCCCATGGGATACGAGGAATATAATAAAGAAGATTGAGTCTGCAAATAACAGAAAGATATTGCTTACTGAAAGGGGTGTAAGTTTTGGATACAATAATCTTGTTGCAGATATGCGCTCTATACCGATAATGCGTAGGTTTGGCTATCCTGTGGTCTTTGATGCGACGCACAGTGTACAGCTTCCCGGCGGCGCCGGCAGCGCCTCTGGGGGGGAGAGGGAATTTGTATCTCACCTTGCGAGGGCTGCTGTTGCAGTTGGCTGTGATGCTGTATTTATGGAGGTTCATCACAACCCTGATAAGGCGCTTTGCGATGGCCCGAATATGATAAGCCTTGATGAGCTTGTGCCGATTTTAAGGCAATTGAAAGAGATAGATAATTTAATTAGAGGATTTAATTTGAAATAAGTACACCTCGTTAGAGAACTTAGCTTTCTAACGGGGTAAAGGGCTATAAAAATACCCCTCCCCTTAGTCCCCTCCCACAAGGGGAGGGGAAATATGAGAGAAACTCATAGAGTCCCTCTCCCTTGATGGGAGGGGGTAGGGGGAGGGTGAAATGGGAGATTTAGTTGAATAAAAACGATACTCAAAAGACAATAGAAAGGGCAAAGAAAGTCTTAAGGATAGAGTCAGAGGCTGTGAGTGCCCTGATGAGCAGGATTGATAATCATTTTGTAAGCGCTGTTGATATTCTCTATGATTGTAAGGGCAGGGTAGTGGTAACAGGAATGGGGAAATCCGGAATTATTGGAAAGAAGATTGCAGCCACCCTCGCAAGCACAGGCACACCGGCCTTATATCTTCATCCTGCAGAGGGGATTCATGGCGACCTTGGCATGGTTACAAGGGGTGATGTTGTGATTGCTATATCAAATAGCGGTGAGACGCCTGAGATTGTATCCATCCTGCCTTTTTTGAAAAGGTTTGGCGTGAAATTGATAGTTATGGCAGGAAATGAGAAATCCACATTGGCAAAGATGGGTGATGTGATGATAAATATCCGCGTGAAGGAAGAGGCATGCCCCATGAATCTCGTTCCTACTGCAAGCACAACAGCAGCGCTTGCAATGGGTGATGCGCTTGCAGTAGCGCTTCTTGAGAAGAGGGGTTTTAAGAAAGAGGACTTTGTCCTCCTTCATCCGGGCGGCACACTTGGGAAGAGACTGATCTTAAGGGTTAGCGATGTCATGCACCGCGGCGCTGATATCCCAATAGTTACTGCTGAGACCTCAATGAAGGATCTTATATTTGTGATAACATCAAAAAAGCTTGGCATTGCAGCAGTTGTAAATAAAAATAAAAAATTAATCGGCGTATTTACTGATGGCGATTTAAGAAGGTCGCTTGAGAGGGAGACAGATATATTTAAGAAGAGGGCAGGGGATGTAATGATAAAAAATCCAAAGGCAATTACTGCTGATGCAATGGCAGCAAAGGCAGTTCAGATCATGGAGCGTTATTCAATTACGGCACTGCCTGTGGTTGATAAAAGGAATATTATAGAGGGGATTATCCATCTCCACGATCTTTTGAAGATTGGGGTAGTTTAGGAATTGGGAAAAAAAATATCTTTAACAAAACTTAA
>CAKKST010000114.1 GCA_919903585.1 Nitrospiria bacterium
CTAACCCCTCTTTTCCAAAGAGGGGGATAAAGGAATTTCCCCCTTTATTAAAGGGGGAGAAAAGGGGGGATTTGACTTATTCCCTTTTATAGCTTAAAATTTATTAGTTATGAGAAAAAGAATCGGAAATTACGATGTAATAGAAGAAATAGGCCGCGGGGGAATGGCCGTTGTGTACAAGGCCCTCCACACCTCACTTGAGAGGATCGTTGCCATAAAGGAGCTTCATTCATCTTTAAGGGACGACAGAGAGATAATAGAGCGGTTTAAAAGGGAGGCAAAGGCAGCGGCGTCTTTGAATCATTCTAATATAGTTCAGGTCTATGACTTCTGGAACGATAGAAACACCTATTACCTCGCTATGGAGTTTATTGACGGCATTGATTTAAAAATAATACTTGAAAGATGCGAGAAGCTTCCGCTTGAGATAGCGCTTATTATTGCCATACAGATATGCGATGCTATTGACTTTGCCCACCAGAGGAAGATAATACACAGGGACATAAAAACAGGAAATATTATTCTTTCCCGAAAGGGGGCAGTAAAGCTTGCTGACTTTGGCATTGCCTATATAATGGATACAACCGGCTCCAATCTCACCCAGTCAGGCATTGTCCTCGGCACACCTGCATATATGTCGCCTGAACAGGTCAGGGGCGAGAAGCTCACAGAGGCATCGGATATATTCTCCTTTGGGATTGTTCTGTATGAAATGCTTACAGGAAAGAAGCCATTTGTGGAGGATACGGATGAAAAGGTTATTTATAAGATACTAACAAAAAAACCGCTGGCGCCGAGGCGGCTGAACAATAATATACCCTTCAGGATTCAGAGGATTATTCTAAAATCCCTTCAGAAAAAGCCGGCGAAAAGATACAAGGGCATGGCAGAGGTGCGTGATGCCCTGATAAGATGTGCAGCTACAAGGAAAACTGCCTTTGAGGATGTGCTGAAAAGCTATATTGATTTTGCCCTGTTTAAAAAGACCCTTAAAGGTCAGGCGCCGCCGTGGGAAAGGAGGGGCATCTCTTTCTATCTACCGCGGACAGCAAAGATAGCAGCAGCAGGCATCCTCGGACTCCTGCTTGTTTCTATCTTTTTATATACAAGGATGATAGAGGTAAAGCAAAAGGGCGCTGAACCGCCTATAGAAAAAAAGACCGAAGTCATACAGCCGCCAAAAGAGGAGAGAAGGCCTAACACCGCTGTTGTTTCAGAGACAGAGAAAAAGGCAGATGCACAGCCTCAGCAGACAAATAAGGCAGTTCAGAAAGAGGAGGCAGAAAAGAAGGAGGAGATTTCTGCAGAAAAGAAGGATGAGCCGTCTGTTATTGATAAATTAAAGGAGATGGCTGGTAATGTCATAGAACAAAAGGAGGCCGTGCCCTCAGGAGGGCTCAGGGTAATGGCCTATCCATGGGCAAAGGTATATGTGGACGGCGAATATGTTGAGACCACGCCAACATCAAAGGTAATTAAAGTGCCTGCGGGCGAGCACAAGATAACATTTTCACACCCAAACTTCCCCTCTGTTACAAGGACAGTGGTTATTAAGGAGAATGAGGTGAGGAAGATTGTAGTAAAGCTTGAGCAGGGGCAGGAGAAAAAATGAGATATTGTCTTAAATTAATTACTGCTGGAATAATATTGCTAATGCTTATCCCTTTTTCTGCCTTTACAGCAGTTATCACCCATACAGTAAAGGAGGGTGAAAGCTTAACGGGCATTGCAAAAAAATATTATGGGAGCGATGACCGCTATATCATCCTTGCTGAGTATAACAGCCTTCCCCATCCTAAAAAAATAGATGTCGGCCAGAAGATTACCATCCCAAGGAGTTTTAAATATAAGATCAAAAAAGGCGACAGCGTAGCGCTGATTGCAAAGAGGTTTCTTGATAATAAAGACAGATACACTGTTTTGATGGAGATAAACGAGATCAAAGACCCAAAGAATATCTCTATAGACCAGATAATAAAAATCCCTGCAAAGATGCCATATACTGTAAAAAAGGGCGAGACCCTCGCCATTATATCTGAAAGGTTTTATGGTGATATTAAAAAATATACATTGATTGCGTCATATAATTTTATTTCTGACCCAAAGGCACTGGAGCCCGGGCAGAGGCTCATCATACCTGTTTCTGATTTAGAGATAATTGAAGATAAGAAGCCAAAAGAAAAGAAGGTTGTAGAAGCAAAGAAGGACTTGACAGCTAAAACCCCTGAAAAGGCGCCGCCAAAAACAGAGGTGGTTTCAGCAGAGGGACAAAAAATATTAAAAAAAGGAATCGACAATTATTTCAAGGGCGGCTATGATGAGGCAATTTCAGAAATAAACATGGCTATAGAAAAAGGGCTGCCTCAAAATGAGGATATGCTTAAGGCCTACAGATTTCTGGCCTACACTCATGTTGCGAGGGATGAAAAGGACGAGGCAAAGAAGGCATTTACAAAGGCGCTTGCGATTGACCCAAAGATGGAGCTTGACCCGGTGTATGTTTCGCCAAAGATAATTGAGGTATTTAATGAGGTAAAGGTAGAGCAGTAGGGGCTTAATATATTAAGCCCCTACATATACTAAGAAGAACATTAGTATGACTACAGTGATGAGTGATGCGTTATGAGTAAAGAGTGAAAACAGGTTTTTTCTACCCGTCACTCATTACGCATTACCTGTTACTGCCTTTCTATTAAGAGGGGATAAAGGGGTGTGTTCCCCTCTTTAGCAAAGAGGGGTTAGCCCCGTTAGAAGTGATCCTTCTACACGAAAACATCTCACACTTGTGAGGACTTCTAACGGGGTTAGAGCCTGCCCCTGCATGCCCGCCCTCGCATGGTTCTATCGGGGGTATTAAGCAGGGGGAAGATTTGATAAGTTTTTTGTCTTCTTACTTATGAACTTATTAGTAATAGTTGGTGGGGGAGAGATGCAAAAA
>CAKKST010000115.1 GCA_919903585.1 Nitrospiria bacterium
ACAATCGCCTCGCCAAGCGGGTGTTCAGAGCCTTTTTCAGCAGACGCAGCATAGAAAAGGAGTAGGGGCGAGGTAGCCTCGCCCCTACATTCTATATCTGTTACTGATGGCTCGCCTTTTGTAAGCGTCCCTGTCTTGTCTAAAATAACAGCATTTAACTTGTGCGCTGTTTCCAGTGCCTCGCCGCTGCGAAATAGTATGCCATTCATAGCGCCCTTTCCTGTGCCGACCATTACGGATGTTGGTGTTGCAAGGCCCAATGCGCATGGGCAGGCAATAATCAGGACAGCAACAAAATTCAAGAGTGCGTATGTAAAAGATGGCTCAGGTCCGAACATATACCATACAATAAATGTTATTACTGAAATAATGATAACAGCAGGAACAAAATAGCTCGCAATAACATCTGCAAGCCTTGCAATCGGCGGCTTGCTGCCCTGCGCCTCCTGAACCAATTTTATAATCTGTGCAAGGGCGGTCTCCTTTCCGACCTTTGTTGCCCTGAATTTAAAGCTGCCTGTCTTATTAATAGTAGCGCCAATTACCTCATCACCGCTCTTCTTCTCTAATGGTATGCTCTCTCCGGTAATCATAGATTCGTCAACAGAGGAATAACCATCAACGATTACTCCATCTACTGGTATCTTTTCTCCCGGCCTTACAATAATAATATCACCTGCCGCTACATCTTCAATAAGAATATCTTCTTCCTTGCCATTTCTTATTATCCTCGCTGTCTTTGCCTGAAGGCCTATTAGTTTTTTTATTGCCTCTGATGTCTGACCCTTTGCCCTCATCTCAAGGAGCCTTCCAAGTAGAATCAATGTAATAATTACTGCTGCTGTATCAAAATATACATCTGCCTTAAGCCCGCGTGCTTCAAAGAAATTTGGAAAGAAGGCTGCAATAACACTATATCCAAATGCAGCAGATGTGCCGACTGCTATCAATGTATTCATGTCAGTTGTAAGATGCCTTGCAGCAGCTATTGCGCCTTTGTAAAACTGTTTGCCTGCCCAAAACTGGACAGGAAGTGTAAGGGCAAGGAGGAGAAACTTATTTTGTAATATCTCTGGTATAAATTTAAACCATTCAGGAAAGCTACCTGTAAAAATTATAAGGGATAGTAAGGCAGAGACAATCACCTTATTTCTTAATGTTAAATAGAGCCTCTTTTTCTCTCTTTCCTCTTTCTCTAATATATCCTCGCCTTCTGCAACCTCTAATACTTTATATCCCGCCCCCTCTACAGACCTTTTTAATTCTGCTATTGTAGCCTGACCGGGGATATATTCAACTATTGCCTTCTCTGTTGCAAAATTTACAGAGGCACGGATAACACCTGCAGTAGAGTTCAATGCCCTTTCAACCTTTTCAACGCATGAGGCGCATGTCATACCCTGAATCGGTAGTATAACCTTCTCAATGCCTGTGTCATAGCCAAGGCCTTTAATGGTCTTTACAAAATCCTCTGTCTTTGCCTTTGAAGGGTCAAAGGCAATGGTAGCCTTCTCTGTAGCGAAGTTAACAGTAGCCCTATCAACACCTGTTACTGTAGACAAACCCTTTTCTATCTTAGCTGCGCATGAAGCACAGGACATCCCTTTGATGGGCAGGTCTATCTTTTTTGCCCCTGCTACCTCCCCTTTAACCCCCCCCTTAGTTAATCTCCCCTCACCCCCCTTTGGTAAAGGGGGGCTGGGGGGGGTTGGTATAGGTAAGGGGCAGACCTCTGGTTGTTTTTCCTCTGTGACAGTGAATTTACTTAATGCTTCCTCTGGGTCTTTCTCAAATTTATCTTTACACCCTTGGGCGCAGAAATAGTATTGCTTGCCTTTATATTCACTCTTATACTTTGCAGTTTTCTCATCAACGGTCATGCCGCAGATGGGGTCTATTGCCATGTCGCACCTTATCAGTCATTCCGTGCTTGACACGGAATCCAGTAGTTCTCTGCTTTTGCAGGGACAGTGTCTGGATTCCTGCTTTCGCAGGAATGACAACAAACACCTTATTTTGTTTTCACAACAAATGTTACACTATCCTTAATCTTCTTGCCAGCGGCATCTTCCCCGTGGGCCTCGCCTTTTGATAAAACTATTTCCAGTTTATTTTCACCCTCTTTTAGATCCCACAGGAGAAGGGCATCTTCCTTAATGCTTGCATGATCTAATCTCTTTCCATTAAGGTAGACATGTATATGTCCGACCATATCTTTTAATTCCTCTGCGACTCCTATCTTTACCTCTATCTCCTTTGCAGTAACTACCTCGCCCTTCTTTGGCCATAGTATCTCCAATGCCTTCTTTAACTCTTTTTTATCAGACTGGGCAACAACATGCCCCATGCCATGGCCGTGACTCACTGCCCGTGATTGGTTGACAAGGATTACTGTGATAAAAAATGATGTTAACATTACCAATTTAAAAACCTTTCTCATCTTAAAACCTCCATATTATAACCACCCTCCCCTTAATCCCCTCCCGTCAAGGGAGGGGAAACAGAGAGAAATCCCTCATCAAAAAAAGGGATTATTCTTCCCTCTCCCCTTGCGGGAGAGGGTCAGGGTGAGGGGTATGTATTATATTTCACTTGCAGCACTTTGGCGGTTCGTT
>CAKKST010000116.1 GCA_919903585.1 Nitrospiria bacterium
CTGGGACTGCAGGAGAATTGAGGGTGCCAGCTAAATTTATGCAAGAAATAGCAGTGTCCCTCCCTCCTATTCCCGAACAACAAAAAATTGTAGAGGAAATTGAAAGCCGTTTATCCGTTGCAGAAGAAATAAAGGCAACAATTGACATCAATCTCAAACGCTCTGAACGCCTGCGGCAAGCAATTTTGAAACAGGCGTTTTCGGGGAGGTTGGTATAATGAAACAATATTTTCACATGCAATTGTAGGGACGAGGTTACCTCGACCGGTTTTTGGCAGACAAATAAAGGGTACGATAAATCACGCCCCTACAAATATAAAATGACATACAATCCTGAAATCCATCACCGGCGGTCTATACGATTGAGGGAATACGATTATTCCCAGTCAGGGGCCTATTTTGTGACGTTGTGTACATGGAATAGGGAATGTTTTTTCGGAGAAATTAAGAATGGTGAAATGTTGTTGAATGAATACGGTGAAATCGCAATGAAATATTGGGATGCAATTCCCGGTCATTTACCGCATGTTGAAATGGATGAATTCATCATTATGCCAAACCATATACATGGAATTGTAATCATTGTAGGGGCGCAATTTATTGCGCCCTTTAGAAAAACCACGATAGAAAAACAGGGCGTTATAAATAAGGGCGTGATGAATCACGCCCCTACGGTTGGTGAAATTGTGCGTGCGTTTAAGGCACGATGCACCAATGCGATAAACCAAATACGAAACACTCTCGGTATTTCCCTCTGGCAACGTAATTATTACGAACATATTATCAGGGATGAAAAGGAATTAAACCGTATTCGTGAATACATAATCAATAACCCGCTTCAATGGGCAGAAGATGAAAATAATCCTAATAATATAAAAGCTGTCAAATGAAAAATTCAGGCGGGTATGGAGAGAAACTATGAGCCGATGGAAAAGGTATTTGCGGCTGTTATTCGTAAGACGCTAAGGACTCGTGGACGGCCATAACAGCTTTCATTTTTTTCTCCATCTTTTTGGAGAGTTTAGGGTATTTTGTAATAACCCCTTCAACTGCTGTTGAAGAAGAGACGGATTGATAGAGCAGTGCTTTGCCAAGCTCAGGGTCTTTTAAGTATAGGTTTGTTTCTTTCAGAGATTTCTTTAACATGGCTAATTTTATCATATAATGTGAGTACAAAGAAAGGTTAAAAATAGTCCATCGGCAATAAAATAACTCTTGACAACAAGCAGCGTAGTTCATAAAATATGAACAATTAGTTTATAATTTGTGAACTTATTGTTCACGCGGCGGAGACATGGAAAATTTATTTTCAACAAGTCAGCGAATAAGAATATTGCAGGCTGTCGTTTTCAGAACCGACAGTGTCAGCGTGAATAATGTTGCCTTTCAACTCAGGGTAAGCAAGGGGCTTGTATCCAAATACTTCCAGATTCTTCTTAAACAAAAAATCCTCAAAAAAGGGAAAGGCGGCTTGGTTGTAGCAGATTCACCGTTAGTCAAGGCAGTTAAGATACTGCTTAATGTAAAAAATATAGATACGGGCATATTCAGCAAATATCCATTTGTTACTGCCGCCGGACTGTACGGGAGTTGTGCAAGAGGCGAGAACACGGAGAATTCGGACGTGGATTTGTGGCTGAGGGTTAAGGATGTTGAAGAAACAAAAATTGCCTCATTGACATCGGAAATAAACAGGAAGATAAAAAACGCAAAGATACTGCTGTTAAGTGATAAAAGGTTAGAAAAAATCAGGAAAGAAGACACGATGTTCTATCACTCTCTTACCTTTGGATCAATAATTTTGTATGGGGGCGTGGATGCCGTTCAGATTTAAGGACTGCATAGAAAAAGGTCTGCTGAAGAAGATACCGGCTTCGGAAGATAATGCAATGCGGTCGATAAATAAAGCCGAAAGCTGGCTTAAGGAAGCTAAAAAGTCATTTCAAGGCGAGGCGTATGATTCATCAGTCCTTTCTTCATATCTTGCCATGTTCCACTCTGCAAGGGCGATTCTATTCTTGGATGGATACAGGGAGAAAAGTCATGCATGCGTTGCAAGATATCTGGAATATCAATATGTAGATAAAAAGAAGCTTGAGAAAAAATGGGTTGAGTTATTAGACCACCACAGAGAAATCAGGCACGATAATCAGTATGATTTGAGTTTTTACTCTTCGGATGAGGAAGCAAAAGAAGCGATTGAATCAGCAGGACAGTTTTTGCAGCGAATGAAACATCTGTTAGATTCTCTTAAGAAGTCTAAATAAAAATATGAGCCCGGCACAAATCGTTCAAAAACTCTGGAATTATTGCAACGTCCTCCGCGACGACGGAATATATGCAATATGAAAAAATCTAAGCGATACGATACTTCGCATCTTATAGAAGACCAGCCTGAGCCGGGGTCTAACAATCAGGTGCTCAAGAACAAATTGGGGATAACAAACCCTGATGAAATGGACGATATAGAAGCTATTGCCCTGAAAGAGGCGACGGACAATATGGTCAGGAAGTTCGACAAGCGCCATCGTTTTACGGCAGCGGATATCTGTGGTTTTCACAAAATATGGTTGGATGGAATTTACGAATGGGCCGGCAAATACCGGCAGGTGAATGTGAGCAAGGGAGATTTTCCATTTGCGTCGGCTATACATATTCCATCTCTTATGACTCAATTCGAGCGAGATGTCCTCAACCGCACCACGCCCTGTAATTTCAAAGGCAGGGGAGAGGTCGTTCATGCGCTTGCTGAAACTCATATTGAGTTGGTTCTGATCCATCCATTCAGGGAAGGAAACGGCCGGGTTGCACGCATTCTTACGACATTGATGGCTCTTCAAGCGGGGTTGCCGCTTCTCAAATTCGATTTGATTACCGGCGAGCGGAAAAAAGAATATTTCGCAGCAGTTCACGCTGGGATGGATAAGAACTACCAGCCGATGGAAAAGCTGTTTTCGGAGATTATCGAGAAAAGTGATGTGATTTTATGATTTTGTCTGTTTTCTCGCTCTCAGTCAGCTTGCGTGCTATAGACTCAATTGATGCCCCGGTTTCGATGGCTGTTGAACTGGCAACATTGGTGATCAGGGCTTGCCGGTATTTCTCAGGGACTTTCAGATAGGGATTGGTTTCAAGTAATGATTTTTTTGACATGCTTTATTCTAACATATTGTTCATAATTAAGAAAGGATTTAGTGTATGACTTCATCAGCTATCGTTCAAAAACTCTGGAATTACTGCAATGTCCTCCGTGACGACGGGATGAGCTACGGGGACTATGTTGAACAGCTTACATATCTCCTTTTCCTAAAGATGGCCGATGAGAGGGCAAAGCCTACATATAATCAGAAAAGCCCTATTCCATCAGGCTACGACTGGCAGAGCCTTCTTGAAAAAGATGGAGACGAACTTTTTGACCATTACCGGCATATCCTTGAAAAACTCGGTCAGGAAAAAAGCTTTTGAGATTAATTTTAGGCAAGACATAGAACAAGTTTCAGGACTAATAAGGACTTTGCGCTAAAACAAATTTTCTAAAGAGAAGCGGTCTTGAGGAGTCTGAAAATCTTTTTAAGCCTGATGTAATCGCTCGCGAGATTGCAGAA
>CAKKST010000117.1 GCA_919903585.1 Nitrospiria bacterium
TCTGACGCAAAAGGAGGGGGAGGAAGGAACCGATGTCCCATTGTGGAAGATACCACACTTAAAGGGATGGGCTATTGCAGGGGATCAGGCATATCTTCCAGCAGTAAAGAGGGAATGGGCAATAGTCTACAATATCAAGAGTTGGGAGCTAATTAAATATGTAACCCTTGAAGGAACTGCGTTATATACAGTAGTTAGGCCGGGCGGGAGATATGTCTGGGTGGATTTGGTTGGCAAAAATGGGGATTTGATTCAGGTGATAGATGTGCAGAGATTAGAGGTGGTCAAGACATTTAATCCCGGAAAAGGGGCAACGCACCCACAATTTACGCCAAAGGGCGAGGCAGTATATATATCATTAATGGATGATAATAAGGTGGTGGTTTATGACGCCTCTAATTATGAGTTAATAAAGGAATTTCCTGCTGACCACCCATCAGGCATCTTCCATAGCAGCCGCGCACACAAGTTTGGGTGGTGAGGGTATAGATTATGATTTAAGTCATATAAAACTTTAAATAAAAGGTATATCGTAAAAGCTCTTTTTTGGGTAAGGAGGGGAGGAGGTGAATGTGAGGATACAGATATTTAAGGATTCATGGTCTGTGTTGGAATAAGTTTAACTCTTTGAAATTAAAATTTTTATGAAGGAGGTGAAGGTATGAAAAAAGAAGAAGGGGAAAGAATTTCCCGGTGGCAGATTTTTTATGATGATCTTTCTTTGTTGTTTCTCCTTGGTATGGTAATTCCGGCTGTGTTTTATATTATATGGGGGGTTATGGAGCTTGCAAATGCTCCTACTGCTGTTATTACAGGCCCCTAAAAATTTAAACGGAGGTATAAAGATATGGCTATAACATCTCCTGAAAAGTACTGGTGGAAACCAGCAGATAAGCAAGAAAAATTATGGATTACAATATCGTTACTATGGTGTCTTACCCTGTTTGCCATGATGCCCCTCTGGCATATAGTGGGCAAGCAGAATCCTTCTGTTGAACCTATGAAGATAAGGCCTGCGGATTTCAGAAAGGTGACTGATGACTTTATAGCAAAGTATAAGGTTGGGGATGAGAGTGGTATTCCAATTGTCCAACCGCCTGATGGAGTTGATATTTATCTCAGGGGGCAGATGTGGAACTGGGTGCCCATACTGAAACTCAAAAAGGGTGTAAACTACAAGTTTCACATATCATCAGTGGACCTGATGCACGGATTTTCGCTTATGCCGCTGAATATGAATTTTCAGGTAGTGCCGGGGCATGACAATATATTAAATCTCACGCCTACCCAATCAGGTACATTCCACATAATCTGTAATGAATTCTGCGGCATTAATCATCACACGATGGTGGGCAAGATAATAGTTGAGTAATTAAGAAGTGCCCAGTAGAGGGTATTTCAGAAATTTTGGAAAAGGGGGTATTAAAGATGACAAATGAAACGGCAATGGATTTTAGAACCTGTCCTATAACAGGGAAAAAGATTTTTAAGACTACCCAAAATCTAATTTGGATAAATGCAGTAACAGCGGTGGTCTTCATTCTTATAGGCGGGATAATGGCGCTATTAGTGGCGCTGACCCGCTGGCCAGCAGTGCATCTCCTGCCGGCAGACTGGTTTTACAGGGCATTGACAGCGCACGGCCTTAACATGCTTATCTTCTGGATTGTCTTTTTTGAGATAGCAGGCCTGTACTTTGGGTCATCGGTCATGCTTAATGTAAGGCTTGCCGCGCCAAAGCTGGCATGGCTTGCCTATCTCCTTATGCTTGCAGGGGCAGTCCTTGCTGATATAATGGTCTTTACAGGCAGGGCGGATGTAATGTTTACATCCTATGTCCCGTTAATGGCGCATCCGCTTTATTATTTAGGGATAATTCTTTTTGCTGTTGGCGCATTGATAGGGTGCGCCATCTTCTTTGGAACATGGGCGATTGCAAGGGCAGAGAAGACCTATGAGGGCTCTGTACCGCTTTTCACATTCGGTTTGACTGCGGCAGCCATAATTGCGGTATTTACCCTTTCAGCCGGTGCAATAATCTACATCCCCACATTTCTCTGGTCTCTGGGAATAATTAAAAATCTGGATGCTGCCATGTACAGGCTGATATTCT
>CAKKST010000118.1 GCA_919903585.1 Nitrospiria bacterium
ACAGGCAGGCAAAAATCTTTTAGTTAAACAATCAAAGCCGTTTTTTCCTGATTTAGTCAGGGGAGACGGCTTTTTTGTTTTTGGAGGAGGTGAATGAGTGGATGGGTAAATTGGTTGTAGTTGTAGGCACGGATTTATCCGTGCAATTATTAATGATGAGAGAAACAGCACGGTTTAAACCGTGCCTACAAGAGTAGGGACGAACGGCCGTTCGTCTTTACAATACTGATAGAAAAACACAGGGCGGGGGCAATCCCATTAGTAGGTTTTTCTAAGAAAGGAAATGGGGTCAGACCTACATTATACATTTTACATATCTACAGTAAGTCTGTGCCCACCAAAATAACAAGCATGGGGCGGGGGCAACCCCATTAGAAGGTTTTTCTAACGGGGTAAATCCCCGCCCTTTTTGTTTTCTGCGCTGCTCCAATTTTCTTTGACAAGCCACAACTATTTTATTACCTTCCTTCCAATGCATTAATCTGTTATAATTATTATAATACAGATAATAGGAGGAGGTATTTATGACAGTAAAGGCCGTTATAGATTTACCAGAGGATTTATATCAGACCCTATCATCTCATGGTTTTTCAAAAGAAGTAATATCAAAGGAATCAAAAAAGCTGCTCGCTCTCAAATGTTTCAGCAATAAGATATTATCATTGGGTAAATCTGCTGAACTATCAGGACTTTCAATATGGGATTTTGTGGAGTTTCTTAGCGAAAATAATGTGGCTGTCATTGATTATGGCGAGGAACAACTATATAGAGAGTTTAAAAGTGCAGAAAAGTTGAGAAAGGCGCTTAAAAAGTGAAGGTAGTTTGTGATTCTACTATCCTTATTGGCCTCACAAAGATTGGAAAAATAAATCTTCTTAAAAAGATTTATGACGAGGTTTATATTCCTGAAGCTGTTTTTGTTGAAGTTTCTATTAAAGGCAGAGGAAAGATAGGGTCTAAAGAAATAATAAATGCTGAATGGATTCATAAGAAGGCTGTCAAAGACAAGAGGATAGTAGAAATGCTGAGCGCTGAATTGGGCCGCGGTGAAGCAGAGGTTTTGGTGCTTGGGAAAGAGCTAAATGCGGACTGGCTTATAATTGATGATGAGAGGGCAAGGACAACTGCGGTCTCAGCAGGATTTCAGATAATCGGACTTGCAGGCATACTTCTATTAGCAAAACAACTAAGATTTATTCCATCGGTAAAATCGCTTCTTGATGAATTAAGAAATAAAAATTTTAGGTTAAGCGATGAAATTTATAAGGAGATTTTAAAAAAGGCTGGAGAAAGATGAGCGTCTGTTTTAATTGGCACGCCCATTTTTAATGCGGCTACTCTTTTTAATATTGTAGCCAGTATGGTGGGCTGTGCCCGCCAACAATATCTGGCAGCGGCATTGCCGTAAGAGTAGGGATATGCCATGGCATGTCCCTACAAAAAATGCAGGAAACGAGGGCGGGGGCAATCCCCCGCCTTTTTTGTTCAGCTATTCGCCGATAACCTTAGGGTCAGCCATAAAGAATTAGTGATCTGTAATTATAAGGTTGAAAGCAGCAAATAATTTATTTATAATAAATTAATAATGCGCTACATTATCCTCGGCACAGCAGGACATATTGACCACGGAAAGAGCTCGCTCGTAAAGGCATTGACAGGAACCGACCCTGACAGGCTTAAAGAAGAGAAGGAGCGCGGCATAACCATTGACCTCGGCTTTGCTTCCCTTGACCTACCAAATCCCCCCTCACCCCCCTTTGAAAAAGGGGGGAG
>CAKKST010000119.1 GCA_919903585.1 Nitrospiria bacterium
TCAGCAATCCTCTTAATGCCGTATTCTTCACCTTCTCCAAGATGCGCGCCGGGATGGAAGACAAGATATGGCAGGCCGAGCGCCTCTGCCCTCTGCATCTCATCATAAAAGGCGATTAATGATTTTTTATAGACATCCTTTTTGGGGCTTGCAAGATTGATTAGATAGGCATCATGCGAGGCGACTGCCTTTATACCAGTTTTATTTAGATTCTCCTTAAAGGCATTTATCTCTTTGTCTGTTATTGGTTTTGAGTTCCATTGGTTGTTGTTCTTTGTGAATATCTGGATTACATCGCAGCCAACCTCTTTGCCGCGAAGCGGTGCGTTTGAAACACCACCTTCAATTGACATGTGTGCGCCAAGCAGAGGCATGTAATGGATAATATCAAAGTATTTAATCACAGGCAAATTTTTTCTTTGAAAAAATATTGTATGAGGATATAATAGGGAAGTCATCATGCAGTATTTAGTTGCAAAAATTGTAGGCATGAATTTATTCATGCAAATTGCACGGTTAAAACCGTGCCTACAATAAAAAAAAGAAGGGGAATGGAATGAAGATAATAGATGTCCGCGGGCTCTGCTGAGGAGACCCTGTCCTCAAGGTCTTTGAGGAGATAGTTGATATGGATAAAGGGGTGCTATTCTGTATTGAATCTGACAAGATTGCCTCGTATTCTGATATCCCTGCGTGGTGCCATTTTACAGGAAATAAACTGCTAAAGGCTGAAAAGGACGAAAATCCCCCTTTAGACAGGCGGGACGCCTGTCCTACCAGTAGGTCAGGCGTCTCGCCTGACAGATTTTCAGGTATATATAGATTTTATGTAGAAAAAATGGCTAAAAAGGGAAAGGTGACGGTAAACGATGAGTAAGAAGATATTATTAGTAGAAGATGACAGGGATATTGTAAATCTTGTTAAGCACTATCTTGAAAAGGAAGGTTTCAGGGTCATTGATGCATCTGACGGCGCAAAGGGGCTTGAGAAGCTGCAGCATGAAAAAATAGATCTGGCAATACTTGATGTGATGCTTCCGGGGCTTGACGGGATTGAGGTGTTAAAAAGGATAAAGGGCAATGCGAAGACATCAGGCCTTCCGGTAATAATGCTTACAGCAAAGGGAGAAGAGACAGACAAGGTGATAGGTTTGGAGCTTGGCGCTGATGATTATATGACAAAGCCCTTCAGCCCAAAGGAGCTTGTGGCGAGGATAAAGGCGCTCCTTAGAAGGACGGAAAGGCCGGCAGAAAAGGCAGAGGTCATAAAATATGAAGGCCTGACACTGGACTTTTCAAGGCATGAGGTAAAGGTAAAAGATAAAGAGGTTGAACTTACTGCTAAGGAGTTCGGCCTTCTTGAGGAGCTTTTAAAAAACAAGGGCCGTGTGCTTACAAGGGATACACTGCTGAATAATATCTGGGGCTATGATTATTTTGGGACTACAAGGACAGTGGATGTGCATATAAGGAGGCTGAGGGAAAAGATACCTCTCCTTGAAAAGGCCATCGTTACTGTAAAACAGCTCGGCTATAAGCTCCGTGAAGAGGTGTAATGTTAGGAATCATCTGTTGCAAGTGTTTTTATCTTGAGGTGTAATGTTAGGAATCATCTGTTGCAAGTGTTTTTATCTTGAGGTGTAACTTTTGGGTATAAAGTGGAAACTCTTTCTTGCATTTTTATTATCAACAACCATACTTGCCTTTATCATCATTGTCCTGTCTTCTGAACTGCCAAAGGGATTATTTATTGCCTCTTCGGCCATCATCCTTATAATATCCCTTCTTATCAATTATTTTGTATTGCAAAGGATTATCTCTCCAGTTGCAGATATCATTAAAGGGGCATCAGCAATCTCAGAGGGCAATTTTACGCACAGGATCAGGATTGATACAAGGGATGAGCTTAAAGAGCTCTCTGAGATATTGAATGAAATGTCCGAAGAATTTAAAAAGAGGATGGATGAGATGGATGAGGATAAGGCAAGGCTCAGCACCATCCTTTCAACAATGTCTGAGGGCCTTCTGGCAATTGACTGCAAAGGAAACATACTCCTCGCCAATTCTGTTCTTTCTGAGATGTTTGGATTTAAGGGGACATCTGTAATAGGAAGGTCATATCTTGAGATTATCAGGCATAACCAGTTGAATGACATTATCAGGGAGGTGTTAAAAGAGAGGCAGAATGTCATCAGAGAGATCGAACAGTTTTTTCCAGAGGAAAGATATTTTGCTGTGTACGCCTCTGTGGCAGAGGGGATAAAAGAGGGCGGGGTATGCGCTGTTTTTATATTTCACGATATCACAAAAATAAAAAGATTAGAGAGGATAAGAAAGGATTTTGTTGCCAATGTATCACACGAGCTTAGAACACCGCTTACCTCCATTAAAGGATATACAGAAGCGCTGATTGATGGAGTTATTGATGATTCAAATAAGGCGAAGGAGTTCCTTAATATTATAAGCAATCATACAGAGAGGCTGAATAATATTTTAACCGACCTTTTACAGCTTTCCTATATTGAATCAGGACAGTATAAGCCAAAGGCATCAAATATAAATCTAAGGACTGCTGTGGAGAAGGCTGTTGCACTGCTTAAAACAAATATTGAGAAAAAGGGGTTTGCAATAGATATCCAAGTTCCTGAGGGATTGATAGTAGCAGCAGATGAGGATAAACTAAACCTTGCCTTTGTAAATCTTATTGACAATGCCATAAAGTATACACCTGAAAAAGGGCGGATAGGCATCAAGGCAGAGGCGAGGGGCAAAGAGGTGATGGTATCAGTCTCTGATACAGGCATCGGCATCCCAAAAGAGGATTTAGCGAGGATATTTGAAAGATTCTACCGCGTTGATAAGGACAGGTCAAGCGAGCTTGGAGGCACTGGGCTCGGCCTTTCAATAGTAAAGCATATAATAGATGCGCATGGCGGCAGGGTCTGGGCAGAGAGCGAACTGAATAAGGGGTCGTCATTCTATTTTACATTACCCCCCTCACCTTAATCCTCTCCCACAAGGGGAGAGGAAATGAAAATAAAATACCCTCTTCCACAAGGGGAGAGGGAAATAATAATCCCCCTCCCTTGATGGGAGGGGGCAAGGG
>CAKKST010000120.1 GCA_919903585.1 Nitrospiria bacterium
CTGATACTTTAACATCTAATGATGTTAAAGACATTGAACCCAAGATATTAGCAGGGGTGCTCTTGTTTGGCGGAGAGGAAAAGGCAAAGGCAATAAAGGAAAAATTACGAAAGCTGCATTAATCAGGGTGTCATTGCAGAGAAATAAATTTCAAATCTGTCATTCCTGCGGAAGCAGGAATCCAGAGTGAAGAAACTGGATTCCCGTTTTCACGGGAATGACGCGACAATTAATCATTACTTTGCAGGTATCATTAACTTCGCAGCCAATACCTCTGTGAGGTTATTAATATCTATTTCCTCTTGTGTCTTTTTTTCCATATCTCTTAAAAGCACGCTCCCTTTTTTAATCTCGTCCTCGCCTATAATCAGCACATATCTTGCCTGAAATTTATCTGCCTTCCGCATCTGGCTCTTTAAACTCAACCCTTCATAATCAGTCTCAACCTTTATGCCCTTTTTTCTCAGGCCGTCTATAATGGGTATCACAATGCCTTTTGCCTCATCCCCAATAGTGGCAATAAATATATAAGGGATATTTGTTCTAAATTTATCTTTCTTTATCAGAGAGGCAAGGCGCTCCATGCCAATGGCAAAGCCGATGCCCGGTGTCTTTGGCCCGCCGAGCTCCTCCACAAGGCCGTCGTATCTCCCGCCTGCTGCAACTGTATTCTGTGCGCCGAGATTGGTTGAGACCAACTCAAATGTGGTCTTTGTGTAATAATCAAGCCCGCGTACAAGCCTCGGGTTTGTGCTAAAAGAAACCTTTAATGTTTTTAGTGTCTCCTTTACCTTGTCAAAGTGTTCCTTGCAGTGGCCGCACAAATAATCAGGAATAATAGGCGCATTGGCTACAGCCTCTTTACATGTCCTGCTCTTGCAGTCAAGCACCCTTAATGGGTTTCTTTCCATCCTGCTCTGGCAATTCTCGCAAAGCATAGGAAACTTATCTTTAAGAAACCCCTTTAATGCCTCCCTGTATCCCGGCCTGCAATCTTTGCATCCGAGGCTGTTTATCTGAAGGTCAAGCCCCTGAATATCAAGTTCCTTGATTATATTATCAAGCATGGATAGCACCTCAGCATCAAGCACAGGGCTGTCAATGCCAAGCGCCTCTGCGCCTATCTGATAGAATTGCCTGTATCTTCCTGCCTGCGGCCTTTCATGCCGAAACATTGGGCCGAGGTAGTATAATTTTGTAATGTGAGATTTATTATAAAGCTGATGCTCAATATATGCGCGCACAACAGGCGCTGTCCCCTCAGGCCTCAGGGTAATTTTTTTCCCCGCGCTCTCCTCAAAGGTGTACATCTCCTTCTCAACAATGTCTGTTGTCTCACCGATGCTCCTTGAAAATAGCTCTGTATATTCAAATATAGGAACCCTTATCTCTGAAAAACCATAGGTCTCAAGGATATTTTTTGCCTTATCCTCAATATACTGCCAGACCTCAATCTCGCCCGGCAATATATCCTTTACGCCTTTTATAGCCTGAATGTTCAATCATGCCTCCGGAATTGCACCGTAATATAAAGTATTTCACAATCAATGTCAACCTGCCACCCTCCCCCTTGCCCCCTCCCATCAAGGGAGGGGGATTATTATTTCCCTCTCCCCTTGTGG
>CAKKST010000121.1 GCA_919903585.1 Nitrospiria bacterium
TGATTGCTCATAAGGCAATAGACATGTATAGCCGCTCCATAGCGTTCTGTGGCGCTTTCTAAATAAGAAAGAAACCTCTCCCGCTCAGTGTCGCTCTTGAATATGTCGCGTCGTTCATTGCCTCTTGATGTGATATGGTAAAAGGCGCATGGGTATTCTATCCTCAAGGGTCGTGCCATAATGAACAATTATATCTTTTATGGTGTCTTTTGTCAAGAGTGTAGACCTGACCCTTTGCTTCTACTTTGCTTCTACTTAAATCTCAACAATCCCTTACTGTGCAATACAACTCCTGCTGCGCCTATCATGCCCGCATCATCCTTTAGTTTTGCCTTTAAAACCCTCACATCTCCTGAGAAAGAAGGTATAACCCTCTTTCTTATCTCTTCCTTCATCTTATTTGCAAAGAGCCCAAGGCCAGATGCAAGGCCGCCATATATAATGACCGTCTTTATGTTTAATAAATTGGCAAACCCTGAAATAGCAATGCCAAGATATTTACCTGCATCCTCTATAACCTCTAATGCAAGCAAGTCACCTATTTTTGCCTCAAGAAATATCTCCCTCGCGTTTAGTTCTATGCCGCTCTTAATCTTTGGAAGGAGTGATGTCTCCCTGCCTCTTTCAGCTAAATCCTTTATCCTGTTAATCATCCCTGTAGCTGATGAATAGGCCTCAAGACAGCCATAGTTTCCACAGTTGCATAATAGGCCGTCAGGATTTACTGTTATGTGTCCTATCTCACCTGCCATCCCCTTATCACCATGCCATATCTTATTATTAAGGATAATCCCTCCGCCGATCCCTGTGCCTAATGTGATACATAAAAGGTTTTGGCTTGACCTGCCTGCCCCGAGCCATCTCTCACCAAAGGCCGCTGCATTTGCATCATTTTCAATAATTACTGGAATCTTAATCCTGCTCCTGATTATCTTTTTTAAATCCACATTCTGCCAGCCGGGCAGGTTTGGTGAGAATGTAATAATACCTTTACTATCAATAAAACCCGGTGTCCCCAGGCCGATTCCGAGGATGGATTTCTTTTTTATATTAGAAACAGCTATGAGCTCTTCAATGCCATCTATTATGTTCTTTATTACTGTCTCCCTTCCGAGCTGCGCCATTGTCGGCCTGATGAGCCTGTGCAGTATCAGGCCTGACCTTTTTACAATGCCGAACCTGAGATTCGTCCCCCCTATATCAACACCTATGACTTTTTTATCCACCTGAAAAACCCCTTTTTCTGTCATTCCCACCCCCACTTTCGTGAGGGTAAACTCCAGTGGAAATCCAGCCCTCTCTCCTCTGAAAGCAGGGGTTTAATATATTAAACCCCTACTGGATTCCTGCCGGAGTTTACCCCGCACCATGATGCGGGGCAGGAATGACTATTCTATTTTCCGCTTACTGACAGCTCTGCAATCCTCAAACTCGGCGAGCCTATCTTTCCATAAAACTTCAGATCATTCCCAACACCATCAATCTTATTAAAGAGATCAAAGATACTCCCCGCAATAGCAATCTCCCTCACTGGATATGCGATCCTGCCGTCCTTTATGTAAAAGCCCATTGCCCCGACAGAGAAGTCCCCTGATATCGGGTTGGCTGTATGCATGCCCATAACCTCAGTTATGTATATGCCCTCTTTTATATCTGAGATAAGCCCATCAAGCGATTTCTCTCCTTTTTCAATAAAGAGGTTAGTAATGCCAACATTCGGTATCCCCTTAAAGCCGCCCCTCATACCGTTCCCTGTGGATTTTTCATTCATCTTCCTTGCGGTAATAGTATTATGCAGATAGCCTTTTAAGACACCCTTTTCAACCAATACCTTTTTCTGAAGCGGCACACCCTCGCCGTCAAACATACCTGATCCAACCATCCCCGGCATCAGGCCGTCATCAATTATATTTATTAATCCTGAAAAGAGCCTTTCACCTTTTTTGTCCTTTAAGATGGATTTATTTTTTAGAATTGCATCCCCTGAAAAGCTGCTTGATAATATGCCGAGAAATTCAGAGGCAACACTATCTGATAGAATCACAGGCGCCCTGCAGGATTGAATCCTCTTTGCACCGAGCAGCCCAACAGCCTTTTTTGAAGCCCCCTTTGCAACATCATCAACATTCAAATCGTCATAGAACCTGTGGCTGGCAAAATCCCATGCCATCTGTGCCTCGCCATTCTCTTCTGCAACAACCATAATACTTGCAGAACAATTAGTCCCTTTCTGATAGAGAGTTATGCCTTGGCTGCTTAACAGATATGTCTCAGAGGCAGAAAAATCTACTGCTGCCTTTCTGACCTTTGTAATCCTATTATCATAATTTCGTGCGCATTCCTCAAATAATCGCGCCCTTTCTATCTTTTCTTTTATTGAGGTTTTTATAACCTTATCATCAAAGATCTTCACATCCTCATATTTATCCATTTGGGAAGGGAGGCTGTTAAAACTATCACCTTCTGTATTCACTGCGCCCCTGACTGCCTCATCAAGCAGCTTATCCAATGCCCTGTCACTGAAATCTGTTGTGTAAGAAAAGCCAACTCTCTTTTCTGAAATCACCCTCACACCGATCCCCTGCTCCTCTGCACCCTCAAAGGAATCAACCTCGCCGTCCTTCATCTCAATAGATGTTCCCTTTGATAACTGAATATACACCTCTGCCTCATCTGCACCCTTCGCTAATAATCTTTTTAATATCCCGGCGCCAATATCTCTATAATCCATTTGATATCCTTTCTTTTAAGAGTCTTATTAAGGGTATCATAATTGAATTGACATGGATTAGAAAATCTCCCCTTGCCCCTCTTTGCCAAAG
>CAKKST010000122.1 GCA_919903585.1 Nitrospiria bacterium
TTCTGGATTCCCGCTCAGAGGCTCTGCGGGAATGACACTAAAAGAATGTAAAGAAGTGTTAGGGACAGGACAGTAGTTTTGAGAATTAAGTTGCAAGGGGGCTTTAGTTATAATATAATTCATAAAATGTATTGTGGAGGGATTTATAAAAATTTAATAACAGCAATATCTTTATTGCTCATAATCGGATGTGGAGGGATAAATAAGGGCGGCGAATTAGTTTGGCCGCTACCGCCTGATGAGCCGAAAATAAGATATGTTGGAACCCTTTCAACCTCAAGGGATGTTGAAAAGGAGAGCATAGGAAAGACACTAAAGACAGCAGTGCTTGGCGGTGAGGTAGTAGAGGGTGTGGTAAAGCCTTATGGGGTGCATAAGGATAAAGATGGAAGGGTTTATGTTGCAGATACAGGCTGGGGAAAGGTTCTTGTATTTGATTTTGCAGCAAAAAAATTTGTAATCCTCGGAGCAGAGGGAAGCGGTGTATTATCAAAACCAGCAGGTATAACAACAGACAGCACAGGCAGGATATTTGTAACAGACACGATCCAGAACAGGGTGGTTGTTTATGATAAGGATACAAATTTTTTACTTGGAATTGGCAAGAAAGGGGATTTAGAACAGCCGGTAGGGATTGCACTAAATGAAAAATTGGATAGGCTCTTTGTAGTTGATACGAATCTGCATAAGATAATTGTATTTAACACAAAGGGCGATCATTTATTTGATATCGGGCAGAGGGGCATGAAGGATGGCGAATTTAATTATCCAACAAATATCTTTATTGATAAAGAGGGTAAGATATACATAATGGACTCAATGAACTTTCGCGTGCAGATATTTGATGCAGACGGGAAGTTCATAAAGAAGTTTGGCGAGGTGGGCACATCATACGGCCAGTTTTCAAAGCCAAAGGGCATAGCATTAGACAGCGAAGGCCATATATATGTGGTTGATTCAGCCTTTAATAATATCCAGATATTTGATCAGGATGGAAAGCTTTTACTATTTTTTGCAAATATGGGAAATAAGGCAGGGGAGCTGTGGCTTCCTGCAGGGATGTTTATAGACGAGGATGATAAGATATATGTGGCAGACCAGTATAACAGGCGGATAAATATATACCAGTATATGGGTGAAAGGTATAAGGCACAAAAGGAAAAGACAGTTAAGAATTAATACAAACACCCCTCACCCTATCCCTCTCCCCATAGGGGAGAGGGGATAAAGGATGGCCTCTCCCACAAGGGGAGAGGGAATTTCCCCTCCCTTGATGGGAGGGGATTAAGGGGAGGGTGAAATAATTGCTACCAGATGGTAGCAGGGGGCGTTTTTGATGGCGAGAGAAAAGGAATTTCTAATGTTTTCAATTAGTTAAACGATATAATGGCGTAATACATGGCTACCAAATGGTAACGATTTTAAAGGGGGAGGTGGTGGAAGAAAATTTTATGTAGCAAAAACAAATAGTTAGAGATATATGTAACAAGGTATAAAAATTGCAAGTATGTTTAATTCAACCAGTAAGATTGTAATACGAAGAAAGAGGCTTATTTAAGGATTGGGGAAAATACAAAACAAATTCTAAAGGAAAGAAGGAGGAGATTATGAGAAGGTTACTATTATTAACAGCTTTATTCAGCATGCTCTATGTATCATCTGCCCATGCAATGGTTACAATGAGCAAACACAACCTGAGTTCAACCCAACCAGTAGGCACTAATATCTTCACCAGTGCTACAACTGAGGTCTGCGTTTTCTGCCATACACCTCACGGCGGGACTGCAGATGCACCACTATGGAACAGGGCAATGGCAACTCCGGGTACTTATACGCCATACACAAGCTCAACCCTTGATACAACAGTTGGACAGCCGGATGGTATCTCATTGG
>CAKKST010000123.1 GCA_919903585.1 Nitrospiria bacterium
TTGCGTTTTATTGATTACACAGATTTTGTAAAACGATTACACTGATTTATGAATGCGTAATTACTTATAACGCTCCATATAAATACATAAATATTGAAGGAGGACTTTACAATGGACTGGGGAATGAAAAACCGCTTGTCACAGTTGATCAAATCAGATGGAAAATGCCTATTTTTGCCTATTGACCATGGATATTTTTTAGGCCCTACATCAAAATTAGAAAAACCAGGAGAGACCATTAAACCGCTATTACCATACAGCGATGCCCTGTTTGTTACCAGAGGTGTGCTGCGCTCATGCGTACCGGCTGATAGCAACGTGCCAGTTATCTTAAGGGTATCCGGGGGTACAAGTGTTGTAGGAAAAGACCTTGCCAATGAAGGCCTCACAACATCTATAAAAGATGCAATCAGACTTAATGCCTCTGCTGTAGGCATATCTGTCTTTGTTGGAAGCGATTATGAACATCAGACACTAATGAATCTGTCAAGGCTTGTGGACGAGGCTGAAGAATACGGCATCCCTGTAATGGCAGTTACTGCTGTAGGCAAGGAATTAGAAAAGCGGGATGCCCGTTATCTTTCCTTATGCTGCCGCATTGCCGCTGAACTTGGCGCGAAGGTTGTAAAGACCTACTGGTGTGAAAATTTTGATAAAATAGTAAATAGTTGTCCTGTTCCAGTTGTCATAGCTGGGGGGCCAAAGACAGATACAGAACTTGAGGTATTGGAATTTGTTTATGACGGCATGCAAAAGGGCGCTATTGGCGTTAATCTTGGAAGAAACATCTGGCAGAACCAGAACCCTGTTGGCATGATAAAGGCAATCCGCGCAATCATCCACGAAAACGCCTCAGCAAAAGAGGCTAATAAGATATATGAAAGTGAGAAAGGCAAAGGGTCAGGGGGCAAGGGTTAAGGGTCAAAAGTTTGTGTAGGGGTTTAATATATTAAACCCCTACTGGATTCCTGCCGGAGTTTACTCTCACGAAAGTGGGGGCAGGAATGACGACAATCCGACCACTTACAACTGTATTACTATGCGAGTTGCAGTTTATTACAGCAATAAAGATATAAGAATAGAAGAGCGGCCTGTGCCGAAGATTGGCGATGGCGAGATGCTTATAAAGGTTATGGCAAGCGGCGTGTGCGGCAGCGATGTAATGGAGTGGTACCGCTTACACAAGGTGCCATTGATACTTGGCCATGAGGTCGGCGGAGAGATTGTTGAAGTAGGCACTGGTGTAACAAAATATAAAAAAGGGGACAGGGTATGCGCTGCCCATCATGTGCCTTGCAATACCTGCTATTATTGTCTGAGCGGACATCATACAGTGTGCGATACTTTACGCAAGACGAACTTTGATCCTGGCGGTTTTGCCGAGTACCTTCGTCTTCCAGCAATAAATGTGGACCGGGGTGTATTCCTGCTTCCTGACGAGGTCTCCTTTGAAGAGGCGACATTTATTGAACCGCTCGCCTGCATTTTACATGGGCAAAAGCAGGCGCGGCTTTCGCCAGGGCAGAGTGTACTTGTTATTGGCAGCGGCATCTCAGGGCTTCTGCATATCCAGTTGGCAAAGGCGCTCGGTGCAGGAAATATTATTGCTGTTGATATCAATGACCATCGTATAAAAGCTGCAAAGAGATTTGGCGCAGATGCAGCGATAAATGCAAAAGAGTATGCACCAGAAAGATTACGGCAATTAAATAACGGGAGGCTTGCAGACCTTGTGATACTCTGTACAGGAAATACAACTGCCATAAATCAGGGGCTTAAGTCAGTTGAACGTTGCGGCACAGCGCTTTTCTTTGCGCCAACAGACCCAAATGTAACAATCCCGTTTTCAATCAATGACATCTTCTGGAGAAATGAGGTAACCCTTACAACCTCCTATGCAGGAAGCCCTGCAGACCATGAAACTGCCATGGAATTGATTCACGCAAAAAGGGTAAATGTAAAGGATATGATCACCCACAGATTTGGCCTTGCAGAAATAGTTAAGGGCTTTCAGCATGTTGCCGAGGCAAAGGAATCCATCAAAGTAATCATTGAACCGCAGAAGTAAAAACTCACCTCCTTTATCAGCCTTGACAACAATAAGGGAATATAATAAGATACAGCCGTTTTACAATAAAACAGAGTTATGGAAGGAGATTCAGGATGAAGTTTTTTATTGACACAGCAAATGTAAAAGAGATTAAAGAGGCAAATGCGCTTGGATTAGTAGATGGAGTTACAACAAATCCTTCATTGGTTGCAAAGGAAGGAAGGGACTTTAAGGAGCTGATTAAGGAGATATGCTCCATTGTTGACGGACCGATCAGCGCAGAGGCGATAAGCCTTGATGCTGATGGGATGATTAAAGAGGCAAGGGAGCTTTCAAAGATACACAAAAATATTGTGGTAAAGATACCCATGACACCAGAAGGCCTGAAGGCAGTAAAAACAGTTTCAAAAGAAGGGATAAAGACAAATGTAACACTTGTCTTCTCGCCCTCTCAGGCGCTCCTTGCTGCAAAGGCAGGGGCAACATATGTAAGCCCCTTTGTTGGAAGGCTTGATGACATAAGCCATGTTGGCATGGATCTTATAGAACAGATTTTGATAATCTTTGATAACTACGGTTTTGATACAGAGATAATTGTTGCGAGCATCAGAAATCCCCTTCATGTGGTTGATGCAGCATTAATAGGCGCCCATGTTGCTACAATTCCATATAGTGTAATGATTCAGCTTGCCAAACACCCTTTGACTGATATAGGCATAAAAAGATTCCTTGAGGACTGGGAAAAGGTGCCGAAGAAATAGGGACTGGAGGCTGGAGACTAAGAAATGCCCATCTACGAATATAGATGCAATAAATGCAGCAATGACTTTGAGAAG
>CAKKST010000124.1 GCA_919903585.1 Nitrospiria bacterium
CTGATACCAGATGCAGGGGAGTTTTTTCTTCTCAAGGTAGGTTGAAATCAAGGTTGTCTTGCCTGCGCCGGGAGGCGCTGTTATCCAGACAACAGGCTTATTGCGCGCATCATCAAGAAGTTTAAACAGCCTTTTCCTGAGCAACACATTTGCCGATTTTGGCTTTGTAAGCTTTGCTAATGATGGCGCTTGCTTCATAATTTCTTATTATAATCCTTCTCCCGTTGGCAAGCCACATAAAATTTTAGCAATTAATACAAATGCATTAAATTCCATTACATGATAAAGTAGCGTCAATTAATTTTAAAATCCCCCTTAATCCCCCTTTTTCAAAGGGGGATACTTTCCTCTCTATTAAGAGGGGATAAAGGGGTGTGTTCCCCTCTTTGGAAAAGAGGGGCTAGCCCCGTTAGAAGTGATCCTTCTACACGAAAACATCTCACACTTTTGAGGACTTCTAACGGGGTTAGAGCCTGCCCCTGAAGGTTTCAATCAGGGGTATTAAGCGGGAATCCATTACGAATACTCTGGATGCGTCCCCGAATGTTTCTATCGGGGATAGAAACATTCGGGCATGACGACTAGTAATGAGGGATTTTATAAAGCGCATGTTGCTACTGTAGTGTCTCATAAATAGCTTTACGTTTTTTGTCATTCCTGCATGTCTTTGGCAGGAATCCAGTATTTTAAAGACATGGAAGCCCGACAAACCTGTCCTCGCAGGTATTAAGCGGGGAAACCTTCGGGCATGACAAATAGTAATCTTACCCCAGCTTCCCATCCTCCGTAGCTGGATTGCAGCAGCGGAGGATGGATAAAGCCGTGGGGCTTCACTGGATCGTGCCGGTCGTTGTTACGGAGTAAGGCCATGTCCCTGCGGCAACTGCCGTGCCTGCTGTCAATGCCCCGGTGGTCTGGTTAATCGTATACACGGAGATATCGCTGGAGTTATAATTCGCCGCATACGCGAACTTGCCGGACGGGTCAACGGTTACGGAGATAGGACCTGTCCCTGCGGCAACTGCTGTGCCTG
>CAKKST010000125.1 GCA_919903585.1 Nitrospiria bacterium
GTCGGGATAATAGAGCTTGCTATAAGCACGCCTGTCAGCACAGAATACTGCACCTCATCAATAAATCCTGAATGAAGGCCGAAGATAGCGGCAATCAATCCGAATGTCAGACCTGTGCTAAGCAGGAGGGATGTGTAAACCTTTCCATTCGGTATATATCTCTTTGCAAAAAAATAAACGCCGAGGAATTTGGCTGCCTGTTTGATAGCTAAAAGGGCAATAAATATCCCAGATGCAGAGACAATCAGGGGCAATGAAACCTTCATCCCCACCACTATAAAGAATACAGGTGTAATGATTGCAAAGGCGACAGTCCTCAATCTGTTTTTAACAACCCTCGCCTCAGATGTCTCTGTAAAATGCCTTGACATTAATAATCCGAGCACAAAGGCAGGCAGGATTGCATGACCCTCGCCAAGATTTGCAAAATACATAAAGACAAGCAGAAGCAGGAATATATATTTTATCTCAGGCTCAATAACCTTATTCTTTAATCTGGGATTATCAAAGACATAATGGGAGAAGCGGGTTGCAAGGATAATCACAATGATAGAAACTGCAATAAAGATAAATGTGTAAAGGTTAGGTTTAATAAAGAGGATGCTCAGGGCAAGCGCTGTCCCCATATTTGTCATAAAGGTAGCAGCCATGATCATCTTGCCTGTCCTTGTCCTTGACAGATTCGTCTCAACAAGGACAGAATAAACAACAGCAATGGATGTCTCTGACAGGGTGATGCCGGCGATTAAGGATGCTGAAAGGCTCCATCCAACAGCATAATAGGTAAAAAGAAAGGCCGCGAGAAAAGGTGTTAAGAAAGAGGCTGCTCCAATAAGAAGGCTCTCCTTAAACCTCTCCTTCATCAGTTTTGTATCAATCTCTGCCCCTGCAAGAAATGTCAGGATAATCCCGCCAAAGCCTGCAAGATAGAGCATCCACTCCTCAGGCATCAGCCCAAGGTTGCCTGCAACTACTCCGAGGATAATCTCTATTACTGCTACAGAGAGTCCTATCTTTAAGGATAAGAGGCTGGAAAGAAAAACCAGCAGGCCTACAATCAATGGGATAATATTTGCTTTCATAATGACTTTTTATTAAATAATAATTTTACAGTATTGCCTTGAGTATTCCCTGTAATATCGCCACAGGCGTTGGAGGACACCCCTGAATCTTAATATTAACAGGTATAATCTTATCAACACCGCCAAGAGAGGCATAGCCCTCGCCGAATATGCCGCCGTTACACCCGCAATCGCCGACGGCAACCACGAGTTTTGGATTTGGTGTGGCATTGTATGTCCTTCTCAGTGCTATCTCCATATTGCGGGATACAGGGCCAGTAACAAGGAGCATGTCCGCAAATCTTGGCGAAGCAGTAAAATGGATGCCGAATCTTTCACAGTTGTAAATGGGATTATTTATGGCGTGTATCTCAAGCTCGCACCCATTGCATGAGCCAGCATCAACCGCTCTTATAGTAAGGCTTCTTCTGAAACGGCGTCTGATAACATCTTCTAATTTTGCGCCTATCTCCTGTATTGCTGCCCCTGTTTCAGCAGGAAGAGGCTCTGTAACAATACCCGTTCTGAAAATCTGATGAAGTATCCTTAACACAAATAATCCCTCAAATCCCCCTCTCCCTAACCCTCTCCCACAAGGGGAGAGGGAATAAATTAAAGTCTCTCTCTAAAGAGAGAGCCCAAAAGTCTCCCCTCCCTTGATGGGAGGGGACTAAGGGGAGGGTGATTATTTTTATAAATCATGTCCCGAATATGACTGGTTAAAACTCTTATTGCATAATGGAAAATCAGGGACAATATTCCCATGTATTGCCTGTTCAAGTGCAAGCCAGTTTACGCTGGATGGGTCCCTCACCATGCATCTGTTTATTTCACCCTTTGCATCTGACTGAAGCCAGTAAACAATCTCACCTCGCCAGCCTTCAACAACTGCAAAACCAGCTCTATGAGGCTGGGGGCAGGAGGCCTGGGACTTGAGATCTGGTTCAGCAATCTGACCATCCGGCAGATTATTGAGTATCTCACGGATGATTCTAATTGACTCCCTTGTCTCCTCTATCCTTACCCATGCACGGGCATGCACATCACCTGAATTAAGCACAGGCACCTTTGGTATGATTTTGTCATAAGGCGGAAAGGGGTTCTGGATGCGGCAGTCTAAATTCCGACCGCTTGCCCTTGCTGTAAATCCAACAACACACAACTCCTTTGCAGTCTCAGGTTTCAGTATGCCTGTGTCCCTAACCCTGTCCTCTAATGACGGGTTTTCATCGTAGATAACAACAAGCCTCTCAAACTCCTTTAATAGCCAGTTCATCTCGGCTAATATCTCGTTTTTTCCATCTGAGTTAATATCAATAATTACTCCACCGGGAATAATCCTGTCCATCATAAACCTGTGGCCAAAGAGTTTTAGATTTATGCGAAGGAGCATCTCTCTTAGCCTTGAGAATTGATATAGAAGAAAAGCAAACGCAGCATCATTGGCAATTGCACCAATATCTCCGAGGTGATTTGCAATTCGCTCTCTCTCAAGCATTAATGCCCTTAACCACAACACCCTTTCAGGAGGGTTACATCCTGTCATTGCCTCCAATGCCCTGCAATAGCAAAGGCTGTGTGCTACAGTGCTGTCGCCAGATACCCTTCCTGCAAGTTTAACACCCTCTGTCCATGATAGGGATTCAAACCTTTTTTCAATGCCCTTGTGAACATATCCTAATCTTTCTTCAAGATTGAGTATATCTTCTCCAACTGCCTGAAACCTGAAATGCCCTGGTTCAATAATTCCTGCATGCACAGGGCCAACAGGTATCTCATATACACCTTCGCCTTCTGCCTTGATAAAATTATATTCACCCTTTACCCTCTGCATTGGCTTTGATGCATCAAAGGACTTTCTTAATGGATAGGCATCCTCTGGCCAGTCCTCGTGCCTTATCCACGGCCTTAAATCTGGATGGCCTGTTGGTATTACGCCCATAAGGCTGTTCATCTGTCTTTCAAACCGATGTGCAGGGGCAAACTTTTTTGTGATGCTTGGGAAGGTCGGGTCTTCAATCGGGGTATATGTTTTTACAATCAGATATTCATTGTCCCTTGCATAGCAGGCATAAATGCCAAAGCCCCTCCCCCTCACCCCTTCCCTCTCCCCAGAGGGGAGAGGGAGTGAAGAGTAATGGGATTCATCTGTAGCCCACTCTGCAACAAGCCTTGCATCTGCCGTCTTCATCATCCTTGCCGCATCTCTAAATTGCTCCCTTGAAACAATATATGCAGGGACATTAGAAGGACATTGATTCTCATCAGGACTCGCATCTATGCCCGGGGCCGATATAATAGTCTCTCTCAGCGTCATTTCAATAACTCCACTGCCTTATGAAACCACTGATTTAAAAAATCAGGCATATAGATTCCTAAAATAAGCACCAATACCATGTGAAGTATCACCGGTATATTCGCAGCCTTAAGGGATTTATGGCTTGGCGGCACAGAGCCTGACACCATCTGCTGTGCCCTCCTTAAGATCCCTGCAAATGCCACACCCAGCCCTATCAATAGAAAAGGTGTAAAAATTGGCGCATCCTTAATTGTTGCCGTAAGGATCAAAAACTCGCTGACAAAGACACCAAATGGCGGCATCCCCACAATCGCCATAACACCTAAGATAAGCCCCCAGCCGACAAGCGGGTTACCCTTGATAAGCCCCCTTATCTTGTCCATCTCCTGTGTCCCATGTATCTGTGAAGCATGACCTACTGTAAAAAATATGGATGACTTTGTCAGGCTGTGAACCAGCATGTGCATTAGGGCGCCGAAGGTGGCTATCGGCCCGCCAAGGCCAAAGGCAAAGGTTGCAATACCCATGTGCTCTATGGAAGAATAGGCAAATATCCTTTTTATATCCTTCTGCCTCAATAGAGAGAAGGAGGCAACAAGTATGGAGAGCAGCCCAAACCCCATCATCATATAACCTGCCTGATGGGTTCCTGTAGCGCCATCTACAAGGACCTTGAACCTCACAAGTGCATAGAGCGCTATATTCAAAAGAAGGCCTGAAAGTACTGCGGATATCGGGGTTGGGCCTTCGCTGTGTGCATCAGGAAGCCAATTGTGCAGAGGGACAAGACCTACCTTTGTGCCATAGCCGACTAACAGGAACACAAAGGCAAGGCGAAGCACAGTGGGTTCAAGCTGGCCGCTCACCTGATTCAGGTTTGTCCATAGAAGCGCCTCACCGCCTTCACCGAGCACCCTTTCTGCAGCAAAATACAGAAGCACAGTCCCGAACAATGCCAGTGCAATACCCACACCACAGAGTATAAAATATTTCCATGCCGCCTCAATTGCAGTTGGCGTACGATAGAGTGAAACCAATAAGACAGTAGATAAAGTTGCAAGCTCCATTGCTATCCATAGGACACCAACATTGTTTGTAAGGAGCGCAAGGAGCATGGCAAAGATAAAGAGCTGAAACATAGCATGATAAAACCGCATCCCCCAGTGGCCCACACGGCCATGCTCCCTCTCCCTCCGCATATATCTCCTGCTGAAGATGGCGGTTGTAAATGAGACGAGGGATGTAAGGACAGCAAGATATACATTAAAATAATCAACAAAAAAGAATTTTCCGCCTGCGAGCATTGGCCCCTGCATATTGACCTGAACTGCAAGGCCAAGACCTGCAAAAAAGGTAACAGCAGAGCCAATAATATTTATCTCATGGGCAAATCTCCTGTCCCCTACAAAGGCAAGAATAATTGCAGCAACAAATGATACGGCTAATAGAATAAGGATCATCATATTACCCTGCTACTCCTCCTCTTTTAATTTCGCCATACTATTTACATCCAGACTGTCAAAGGTGGTTCTTATCTGGAAAAAAAAGATGCCGAATATAAAGGCGGCAATAAGGATATCAAGGGCCACGCCAAGCTCCACAACAAGGGGCATGCCGTATGTAGCGCTGGTTGCAGCAAAGAAGAGGCCGTTCTCCATGGAGAGGAAACCTATTATCTGAGTAACAGCATTCCTTCTTGTAATCATCATCAAAAGGCCAAGCATGACAGTGGCAAGGGCTACAGCGAGTGTGGATTTTGTTACAAGGGTTGAAAGCTCTATTATAGGGGCTGTAAGATGATATGAAAATATCACAAGGGCTATGCCTATCAGCATCGTTGTGGGGATATTCACCACTGTATCCACCTCTTTACGAATCTGCATGCGGATTATGAGGATATGCAGTATGTATGGCAGGACAATCACCTTAAGCCCCAGTGTCAGAACAGATGATATATAAAGGTGATTCACTCCGGCCACATAACCGACTATGCCTGTGCTTATAGAAAGAAAAAGGCCCTGCCATGCAAAGAGATGCAGTAAACCGTATATCCTCCTCTGTACAAGCAGGCCAAAGGCAGTAAGAAGGATGAGCGCTGCAAGGATGCTATTTATCTGTGCTGCAAGTGTTATTGACATATATCACTCCAGTATAAAATAGGATAACATACCTAATGTTGCAAAGAGGAATGCGCTTCCGAGAAACTCAGGGATACGGAATATCCGCATCTTTGCCAGACCTGTCTCTATCAGCACAAGGCCTGTGCCTGCCAAACATAGTTTTATTGCAAGAAAAAGGATAGCAGCAGGGAGATAAATCAGATTATCCTTTGGTGCAATCCCCCAAGGGAAAAATACGGCTATCCCAAGGCCTGCAAAGAGAAATACCTTCATCATCCCTGCCCACTCCATAAGGGCGAGGTGACGGCCTGAGTATTCAAGTATCATCGCCTCATGTATCATTGTCAGCTCAAGATGTGTTGCAGGATTATCAACAGGTATCCTCCCTGTCTCTGCTATAGCAATAAGAATAAATGCCAATACTGCAAAGGCTATGGACGGCCTTAAGATGAATCCTTTGCTGGTAATCACATGGACTATCTGAGAAAGTGAGGTTGATCTGCTGACCAGAGATACAGTAAATATAGCCATGAGCATGGCAGGCTCTGCAAGCGATGCAATCATCATCTCCCTGCTTGAACCCATTCCGCCAAAGGCCGTGCCAATATCCATCCCTGCCAGAGCTGTAAAGAATCGGGCAATTGCAAAGAGACCGATCAGGACAATAACATCTGCTGTAGCTGATAAAGGCAGATCAACGGAAAGTATCGGCACTATTGCGCCAACAAGAACAGTAACGCCAAAGACAAGGTATGGCGTAAAACGAAATATCCACGAAGCATTTTCAGCCAGCACCACATCCTTAGTAAAGAGTTTTGCTATATCCCTGTATGGCTGTAATATCCCTGCAGAGGTGCGGCCCTGAGACCAGCACTTCAACATCCTTATCCAACCGATAAAAACAGGGGCAGCAATAAGCAGAATAGCAATCTGCAATATCTCTATTATTACTGGATAAATCTGATTCATCTTAAAAATAACAAAAGCACAATAATTGTTATAAAGGAATATATAAGATACATCTGTATCCGCCCTTGTTGAAGCTTGCCGACCTTTCGGGATATCCAGATGCTCGCATCAGCTACAGGTTTGTAAAACAGCCCCCAGAAACGATCCCTCACCTTAAGATGATAGCGCAGCCTCTTTGGAAAAAGTGGATTCCCTGTCGGATAAACTGCCCTGACATCCTCCCTAATGCTAAAGAGAAAACCAAATATCCTCCTTATAGGCATGGAAAATGATGCAGCGCTATACTGCATCCTGTTGGTAACCTTCTCAAAGCCGCAGTCCCAGAGGGGAGCCCTGTGTACAGCAGCCTTTCTGATATGAAGGAGTATATAGGCCAATAATACAACAGCAAGCACAACGATAAGGACAATGGGGGCTGAATAGGAAGCCCTCTCATGTGCAATTGGTGTAAGCCAGAGCCAGCCAAACTCCCCTGCTGTAATGGTGATCTTATCACCAACTAATTGTTCGGAAAGCGCATCCATCCACCCTATAGTCATTGTTGGCAAGATGCCGAGGATAAGACATGCAAGTGCAGCCATTATCATGCCGATACGCATATACCAGTCTACCTCTAATCCGCCGTTCCCCCCTTTAACCCCTCTGTATCCCCCCTTGCTAAGGGGGGAATCAAAGGGGGGTGGGGAATTATGATGGCCGCGCCAGCGGCCCAAAAATGTTACACCGAATGCCATGACAAAACAGGCAGCAGATAATGCAGCTGCAAGGGCGAGCAAGGCAGCGCCAAGAGGTATGAGGAGATTTAATAGTGGGGTCTGTAATGATGGTGAAAGCAGGAATGCCTGAAATGTAAGCCACTCAGAGACAAACCCGTTAAATGGCGGCAGTGCAGAAATAGAGATGCACCCCACAAGAAAGAGTGCAGCAGTCCATGGCATCTTATGTATAAGGCCTCCCATCTCCTCCATGCTGCGCTCCTTTGTCGCATAAAGCACAGCGCCAGCACCCATAAAGAGCAGCCCCTTAAACATGGCGTGGTTTAGTGTGTGATAGAGCCCTGCAAGAAGACTAAGGGCAGCAAGCTGCGGCATCTCAAAATAGGTAAATATCATGGCAAGGCCTATCCCTATAAGGATTATACCTATATTCTCAACAGAGGAATAGGCAAGGAGCCTCTTTAAGTCGTGCTGCATTAAGGCATAAAGAACACCCAAAACAGCAGATATCAGGCCGAATATCAGCACAATAGCGCCCCACCACCAGTTTGATATGCCTATCAGGTCAAAGCTTACACGGACTATTCCATAAATAGCGGTCTTGAGCATTACGCCGCTCATTAAAGCGGATACATTTGAAGGTGCAACAGGGTGCGCCTCTGGCAGCCACACATGAAACGGTATTACCCCTGCCTTTGCAGCAAATCCAAAGAAGGCCAGAAGAAAGGCAGCGGTTGCCCACCCTGCAGGGAATTCTGCCTGACGCATGGCATCAAAGGTATAGCCGTCAAAACCCTTAAACCCTGTTGTAAGTCCTGCAAGGATACCAAAGGACAAGAGGATGGCAATAGCCCCGACATGGGCAACAACCAGATACAAAAAGGCTGCCCTCCTGTTTTCAACACGCTCGTCCTCAAACATCACAAGAAAATATGATGACGCTGCCATAAGCTCCCATGAGATTAAGAAAGAGAGGGCATCGTCAGATAGAATCACCAGAAACATCCCGGTTATAAAGAGGCAATAGAATATCACAAGATGCGTTACAGACCTGTGCCCAATAAAGCCCTTGACATATCCAAGTGAATAGACGGACACAAAAAATGATAAAAGCCCGACTACTACCAGAAAGAAACCTGACAATGGATCAAGCCTAAGATGAAAGGGCAGGTCAGGAATACCCATTGATATTGTGGTAGACTCCACATACCCGGCGCCCACGCCCCATATCCCTGCGATTGAAGCCATTAGGCAGGATAGGGCTGTGATTGAAAAGGATACAGATATAAGGAGCTTTTGGTATTTATTTAAGAAGGCTGCTATAACTATCGCAGCTAAAAGCAGAATTATGGAAAAAAAAGCAGTCCCAAAAGGGGTTATGTCGCTAATCATCTAATTATTCCATTATCAAAAAATAATACTAAGGAAACACTATATTTGTTTATATACTCCTCTCATTTTAATTTGTCAAGTATTAGATTGATGTGCTATACTTATATAAAATTTTCCTTCGGAGGTCTTTTATGAAAAAATATATCTTATTCTCAATCCTTATCCTTTTTTCTTCTCTGCCTGCCAATTCGGCAGAAGATACGCACAATAAGAAAGAGGGAATGATGCATCACAAGGCAACAGACTCAAAGGATACAAGGGTTCAGTTGAATGTCCCTGATATGATGAAGGAGCATCAGAAGACAATGATGCGTGAGCACCTAAAGGCAGTGAACGAGATTGTAGCAGGATTGGCAGCAAATGACTTTGAACTTGTTTCACAGACAGCGCATAAGAAGCTCGGCTTAACAGATGAGATGAGGAATATGTGTTCAATGTTCGGGAATCAGGAATTTGAAAAAATCGGCCTTGAGTTTCACACAAAGGCAGATGAGCTCGGCGAGGTTGCAAAGACAAAGGACTTAAACAAGACGCTCCTTGCATTGGATACAATGTTGAAAAGATGCAACCAATGCCACAGCATGTTTAAACAATAACAATTTCTGTTGCAGTCTTTGCGAGCGATAGCGAAGCAATCTCACTAAATAATATGGGTTGCTTCGTAGATTCGCTCCTTGCAATGACTTTAATTTTGAAAGTATATAGGCAGGATATTCCTGTCTTGCCTATATATAAAATATAATACTCCTATGCAAAATCTTCAATTCATCAAGGAAAGTCTTGACAAATTTTACAAAAGCTATAATCTTACAGAGCGTATCAACAGCGATCCCATAGAATTTCCACACAGATACAAAAGGCCAGAGGACATAGAGGTTGTCGGCTTTATTTCCTCAGCGCTTGCATACGGCAAGGTAACACTCTTTAAGCCTGTGCTTGAGCGGATATTCGGTGTAATGGGTAAAAGCCCTTATGATTTTACCCTCCATTTTGAGCCAAAGAAAGACAGCAGCCTCTTCAAAGGCATCAAATACAGGATGAATAAAGAGGAGGATATTGTTTGTCTAATATATCTCATCAGCAGGGCTGTCAAGGAATTAGGCTCACTAAAACAGCTCTTTTTAAATTTCTACAGCCCCACGTATGATGATATTGGCCCTGCTTTATCAGGCTTTGTTGATTATTTTTTAAAAACTGACACAGCGGTTGTTTATGGTAAAAAGGTATACCCCTTTGGCCTCCTGCAATTCCTTCCATCACCAGCAAAGGGAAGCACATGCAAGCGGCTTAATATGTTCCTCCGCTGGATGGTGCGCTCGGGCGATGGTGTTGACTTTGGCATCTGGAATGAGATACCTCCATCAAAACTGATTATCCCGCTTGATACGCATACAGCGAGGATATGCAGGCATATCAGCCTTACAAAGAGAAAAAATGCTGATTGGAAGATGGCAAAGGAGATTACAGAAAATCTAAAGAGCCTTGATCCTGATGACCCTGTGAAGTATGACTTTGCCATTTGCCATCTCGGCATCTCAGGTGAATGTCCGTCAATACCATCAATTGACAAATGCAATAATTGCAATCTATCTGATATATGCCTGCCTGCGCTGGAGGCTGTGAGATGAAATTCTCAGAACTTGTCGTCTGCTTTGAGAGGCTTGAGGCAACAACAAAGAGGCTGGAGATGTTTGACATCCTTGCCGGGCTTTTCAAACATTCAGGGCAGAAGGATATAGATAAGATTATTTATATGAGTCAGGGGCAGCTTCTGCCAGCCTTTCACGGCCTTGAGACAGGCATGTCTGAAAAGCTGTTAATAAGGGCGCTCTCTCAGGCAACAGGAAATGATAACGGCGATATTACCAAGGAATTTAAAAAATCAGGCGACCTCGGTTTAACTGCTGAGCAAATTATTAAAAAGAAGGGTGATGGGCTTTCTGTTACTGATGTATACAATGAACTGCTAAAGCTCCCGCATATAACAGGTGAAGGGAGTGTGGAGAAGAAGATAAGCATCCTCTCAAACCTCTTTTCTGCTTCATCCAAAACAGAGGCAAAATATATTGCAAGGTTTGTGATAGGAAGGCTGCGGCTCGGCGTCGGCGACCAGACCGTGCTTGATGCGCTTGCCCTCTCAATTGGAGACAGGTCGCACAAACCTGACCTTGAACGTGCATATAATCTATGCTCAGATTTAGGGCTTGTTGGGAAGATACTTTTAGAAGAAGGCATAGAAGGCATAAGAAAGACAAAGGTTCAGCTTGGCTATCCTATTCGCATGGCCTTGTGTGAACGGCTGCCTTCTGCTGAAAAGATAGTAGAGAAGATTGGCCGATGCGCCATAGAGAGTAAATATGACGGATTCAGGTGTCAGGTGCATAAGACAAAAAGCGGTGTAGAGATATTCTCAAGAAATTTAGAGAGGACAACACTTATGTTCCCGGAGATAGTTGAAGGGGCGAAGAGGCATATAAAGGCAATGGAGTGCATATTTGAAGGCGAGGCGCTGGCATATAATGACGCAACAGGAGAGCTTTTCCCCTTTCAGGTAACCATGCAGAGAAAGAGGAAGCACGGGGTAGAAGAGATGGCAAAGGAGTTCCCGCTGAAATTTTTTGTATTTGACCTGCTCTATGTGGACGGCGTGGATTATACAGAATATCCATATCAGAAAAGACGGCTGAAGATGTATGAGATTATAGAGAGGAATACTGTTATGGAACCGTCGGAGACGATTATTACTGATGACCCTGAGGCAATAACCAAATTCTTTGAGGATACTGTAAGCAGGGGGCTTGAAGGTATAATTGCAAAGAGGCTTGATGCGCCCTATTCTGCCGGCGCGAGAAATTTTAACTGGATAAAATTAAAGCGCAGCTATAAGGGTGAGCTCGCAGATACAATAGATGTGTGCATCGTCGGCTACTTTGCGGGCAAGGGCCAGCGCGCAAAATTCGGCGTTGGCGCACTACTCGGCGCTGTATATGACCCTGATTCTGACTCTTTCAAGACTGTATCAAAGGTAGGATCGGGCTTTTCTGATGAGGAATGGACAAAATTAAAAGAGATGCTAAATCAGACCGCAATAGGCCATAAGCCTGCGAGGGTTGATTCACTTATAGAGCCGGATGTCTGGGTAACTCCCACTTATGTTGTTACAGTTACAGCAGATGAGATTACCCGCTCTCCTACTCATACTGCCGGCAGGGAGGATGAAGAGGGTTATGCCCTCCGCTTTCCAAGGGCGCAGGGATTTATAAGGGAGGACAAGAACCCTGAGGATGCAACAACAGTGGCAGAGATAATTGAGATGTTTGAGATGCAGAAGAGCATGAAGGTATGATTTATATTGCTTTAGGCCTGAGCATGTTACTCATATTTTCTGGATGCGGGAATGGAACGATGACGGTCTCACAGGCAGAGGTTGAGGAAAAAATTACATACCCAATAGAGCAAAAATATATTTTCCCTGCCCATAAAAATAGCGGCGCCTTCTTTAATCCATGGCCTTCGCCTGTTGAAAGGAAGAGGCCTGCAACAGGCTTTGTTGCAAAATTATTATTAAAGCATCAGCTTAATCTCAACAGCCCAAAGAAACCTACCTTCTCAGGATTTCCTGAGATAAAGAATGGTGAGGTTGGCTTTACATTCATCGGCCATGCAACATACCGCATTGCGTGGCAGGATTTTGTTGCGCTCACAGATCCCTTTTTCAGCAAGAGGGCATCGCCATTTTCATGGTTTGGCCCAAAACGCAAGCTCTTGCCTGCTGTTTCTATGGAAGAAATGGGAAGGGTTGATGTCATCCTTATTTCCCATAACCACTATGACCACCTTGATGAGCTTGCAGCAAGATACTGGGGGAATAAGGCGCTCTTTGTTGTGCCTCTTGGATTAAAGAAATGGTTTAATAAAGGGGGGATAACAAAGGTTGTTGAGCTTGACTGGGGCCAGCAGATAACAATTGGAGATGCAAAGATTACAGCCCTCCCTGTAATGCACTGGAGCAAGCGCAAGTGGTCTGATGACAGGCAGAGCCTCTGGGCAGCGTATGTTATTCAGAAGGATGGAAAGAACATATATTTTGCTGGTGATACAGGCTACGGCCCTGTATTTAAATTGGCAGGTGAGCTTTTTCCATCAATAGATGCTGCTATCCTCCCCATTGGCGGCTATGAGCCTCGTGATGTCCTTGGCCAGAATCATATAAACCCTGAAGAGGCTGTTCAGGCATTGCTTGACTTAAATGCAAAGATTGGTCTTGGAAACCATTGGGGCACAATCCAGCTTACAGAGGAGCCAATGGACGAGCCGCCGAAGAGGCTTGCAGATGCAGTTGCCAAGACGGGTTTACCGTCAGATAGATTTCGCGTCCTTCAGACAGGGGAGAGTCTTAAGCTTTTATTACCTTCTCAAGTTGCTCCTTAAACTCCTTTAGATGCCCCTCTTCTTCTTCCAGAATATGCCTTAGCTTTTTCTTTATCTCCTCATTAGGTATTTGGCTGATATGATCCTTGTACTGGGCTATTGCCCCTTCCTCAAGGCCAATCAATCTCTTTAAAAAACCCTCTGCCCCTTCCCTGCCAAAGTTCAGGGGCTTGTGCTCCATAGATGGAATGCCGCTTAAATCAACAATAAGCTCTGCAAGCCACTCTGTATGGCGCATCTCGTCCTTTGCCACCTCTTCCATTTTTCTGCTCGGCGGGCAGTTCTCTGTAACAAAGGAGTTTCTCATATAAATCAGTATCGCCTCAATCTCGCCTGTAATGTCCTCATTCAGTAATTTTATAATCTCTTCCTTTTTCATTTTCAACCTCCTGCAAAGAATTTTAGAATAATTCTATGCGGCTATACTGTTTATGTCAAGGGATTTTGACACCATTCATTTCTTCTCTTGACAAAAACCTGCTTTGTGTTAAATTATCACCATGCCAAAGCGGTTATCCTGCCTATACATCTTCATATTAATCTCTTCCCTCATCCTTTCTGCTGGCTGTATGGGAGGGACATTTCTTACAACAACAGGCGCAGAGGAGATGTTCGGGACAAATAAAGTAAGGGACGGGTTCTTTTCATGGAAGGTGGTGGAGACTGAGCATTTTCAGGTTCATTACTATAAGGATGGAGAGGAGCTTGCAAAAGACCTTGCTGTGGTGCTGGAGCGTGAATACCCGCGCATCTCAAACATGCTCAATATAAAGCAGGAGGCTAAGTCGCCATTCTTTTTGTATTTAACCCCAGATGATTATTATCAGACAAATATTACCCTCGGTGAGGTGGAGGGTTCAGGCGGATTCACAGAGTTTTTCAAAAACAGGATCGCATTTTACCCGCGCGGCTCTGCAAAGTGGCTGAGGCTCGTTGCAACACATGAATATACCCACCATCTGACAGACCAGTATATCATGGGCGGCTCACTCCCATACCGCTCCTTCACGATTTTCATTAATGCTGTGCTAAATCCACAGTGGTACACAGAGGGCCTTGCAGAGTATATATCTGGTGATTTTGACTCCTATGCAGATATGCTTGTACGTGATGCTGCAATAGATGACAAACTCATACCCTTCAGGCAATTGAATGGCTTTTATCACCTAAAGCCGCGCCAAATTCTCCTTGCATATAAAGAGGGATTTACTATCTTTGAATTTCTTGTGAATAAATACGGCAAGCAGGTTCCGGCAATAATGACAGAGGATATACAAAACCAGCTAAACCCCTACCAGTCAATAGAAAAGGCAACAAATAATCAGGCTGACCAGTCCATCAGATATGAATGGGAGGAATACCTCAAGGAGAAATACAACAAGCAGATTGTCGGGAAAAAAGAACCGTGGGAGATTTCAACGCCACTCACAAAAGGCCCCGGCTGGAAGATGCACCCTGCCTTTTCACCTGACGGCGCTAAGATAGCGTATATCTCTGATGAGGCAAATGAGCAGGGCGATTTTGATCTTTATATAATGGATGCTGATGGCAGCAATAAAAAGAGGCTGACAAGAAATAGGCTTATCAGGCCGCTCGGCATCTCATTCTCGCCTGACGGAAAATATATTGCCTTTATCAGCCATAGTAAAAGGCGCGATGATATGTATATTATCCCATCAGACGGAGGTTTCTGCAGAAGGGTGAAGATTTCATTAAGACATAATTCCTATCCTTCTTTCTCACCTGACAGCAAGAGGATTATTTTTACATCACTTGTAAAAGGATATACTGATATATATATTGCTGATATTGATGGAAAGAATCCCGCACAGCTTACCCGCACAAAGGAGCACGAGGAATCACCGGTATTCTCCCCTGATGGCAGTTACATATATTTTGCGCGTGAGATAAATGAGCAGAGGGAAATTTTTGCAATGAAGGCTGATGGAAGCGAAGCAGAGCGGCTTACAGAAAACAGCTATGACGACTTTGCGCCGTCAATCTCATCAGATGGCAAGAGGCTTTATTATATCTCAGATAGAAACGGCATATTTAATATCTATTCTATGGATATTGCCGCCGGGAAGATAACACAGCATACTGATGTTACAGGCGGCAGCCTTCAGGTAAATATTTCAAAGGATAAAGGAGTTGTCTTTAGTTCATACAGACATGGAAAATTTGATATCTATAAAATGCAGTAAAGGGGCAAAAAATATTGACAATTGCATAATAAAATTGTCAGTTCTATTGTCATTCCCGCATAAGCGGGAATCCAGCCCTCTCTCCTCTGAAAGTAGGGGTTCAATATATTGAACCCCTACTGGATTCCTGCTTTCGCAGGAATGACAATGTTTTTTTACGTTATTAAAGGTATATTTGAATGAAAAGTATTCTCAAGCTAACTCTATATTGTTTTTTCCCTCTGGCTATCCTCGCTGCAATCTCCACATTTTCCTTTGCAGAAGAAGAGAAGCCGCAAATAACAACAGTCCAGCCGACGACGACAATAAGGGACTATTCCTTCAGGGCATCAGCAGACCTTTTGCTTCCATATATTGATTACAATCCCGCAGATGGGTTTATCGGAGGACTATATCTATCCGGCAGCGACTATCTCGGCAATCACCAGTTGCAGGCCATTGGCGGCTATGGCTTTAAAAGCGGCAATGCCCACTTACAGGCAGGCTATACATATATGCGCTTCTGGCCTGCCTTTGGCATAAACCTTTTTCAAAGATACACATACATTGAAAACAGCAATAATACCCTCGGCGAGGATGAGGAGTGGTTCAAGGAGAAGGGCGGAGATTTTTTAGTCAGCCTGCCGCTGGGTAAGCATCTCAGGATTGATGCTATGTATACCCTAAAAGAGGTTACAGATGAATACAGGGAATATCCGGGCGCGCCATTTAAGAAATACCAGCAGGGCGCAATCGGCGGAAGCCTTGTGTGGGATAATGTTGTTTATCAGGAGATCGGGCCGATATCAGGCGCGCAGTTCAATATACATGGTGATTTTGGCGAAAAGAAACTTGGAAGTGATTTTTATTACAGAAACTATGAAGGTGAATTGCGGGGATATGCCAATTATAATTTTAATAACCTTTGGAAATACGGCAAAAGGCTTGTATTTGCCATGAGGCTAAAGGGCGGATACAAGAAGGATGATGTCCTTGTATTCCCCCTCGGCGGGCAGGACAGCCTTCGCGGCTATGGGTATCATGAATTTCATGGGACAAGGCTTGCGCTGGGTAATCTTGAACTGCGTTATCCCCTCTTTGAGATAAATCATGTAGTCCTTCCTATGGATCTGTTTCTTGCCAAGAGGCTTGACTTTGCAATCTTTGGCGATGCCGGCCGCGTATGGAACACAGGGAGGCTGAAGCCTAAGGATGCAGAGGCGAGTGTTGGCGCTGGCCTGAGATTCTTAATGTTCATGTTCGGCAAGATACCGCTCTATCACAATTTTGAGATTTCAAAAAGTGTTACGGACTCTGACAGGGGCGCAAGAGGCTTCTTATCGTTTGGGACTATGTTTTAAAAAAATGGCCGGCGCCGCCTCACCCCTACCCTTTATAATTCCTGTAATCAATAAATGGAAAGAGATTGTCCTTGTACTCAATATCCGAGAGCCATGACTCGTCAATCCTGCCGGCCTTTATGTCCTCATAGAGCCGTGTAAACCTGAGGGTGTGTGTTTTGAATCTCCTTACAGCATACTCCACGACTGTGCCTGTCTTCATTATAAATGGCCAGTCAGAGCTTTGTGCAAGCAGCAGCTCCCTTGCTGCCTGATTCAGCGCCCTCTGCTGAAGTCCCTTTGCATCAGGATAACTGTTTGCAAGCTCTATCATCCTCTCTGCTGCCTTATGCAGGTGGCGGTATATCCAGTCATTGCTTTCTTCAAGCCAGACCTCGCTGTATCCTTTATACCCCCAGCTTGACATAGACGGGGTAGAGACCTGATTCACAGGATTCTCTTTTAGGTATTCCATTGGCGTTATGAGCCTGATAGTCTTCTGGTCATAGGCAATCTTTCTAATCAGAAAATTCAGCCACTCAGGCCCCTCAAACCACCAGTGGCCGTAAAGCTCTGCGTCATAGGGGGAGACAATAATCGGCTTCTTCTTCATTACATCATAGAGATACTCAATCTGCTTCTCCCTGTTGAACATGAAGTTTCCTGCATGCCCTGCCGCCTTATCCAGCGCCCATTGCCTTACATAGGGTTCTTTGTGGTCTGCCCTTCCTGTAATGCGGTAATATTTTATGCCTGTATTTATCCTTATGCCGTCTTTATGTATATATGGCTTGATGTATTCATGATCAAGGTCAAATCCAATATCCCTGTAAAAGTCCCTGTAGTTATGATCTCCGGGATAGCCGTCTATAGAGCTCCATACCTGCTTTGCAGATTCAATGTCCCTTCCAAAGGCAGCAGCGCCTGACTTGCAGTATAGCGGCGCAAAGACGCCGTATTTGGGCCTTGGTGAGGCATATAGAAGGCCATGCGCCTCCAAAAAGAAGAATCTTATCCCTGCATCCTTTAATATATTATCAAGACCGGGGTAATATGCGCACTCCGGCAGCCAGATGCCTTTTGGCCTTACACCGAGATATCTCTCATGGTGATCTGCCGCTGTCTTTATCTGCGCAGAGACAGCAGTGGAATTTATCCCTAATAATGGAAGAAAACCATGAGTCGCGCCGCAGGTAGTAATCTCAATCTTGCCTGCATCCTGAAATTTCTTAAATGCAGAGACCATGTCCCTCTTATATTTCTCAACAAAAACCCATCGCGCATTTTTAAATCTGTCATTATACATCCTTGCAAGGCTGTTAAACTCAGGCTGGTGCCTTGTCCTTTCTATCTCCTTTTCAGAAAGCTCAATAAGCATCTCTATGTGCTTTACATATCTCTCCTGAAGCAGATTATCAGTGAGCATTGCAATAAGGGTTGGCGAAAGGGAGACGGTGAGCCTGAAATCAACACCATCATTCAACAGGCCGTCAAACACATTAATCAGCGGGATATAGGTCTCTGTAATTGCCTCATATAGCCAGTCCTCCTCAAGAAAATCCTCATATTCAGGGTGCCTTACAAACGGGAGATGACAGTGCAGTACAAGCGCTAAATAACCCTTTTCCAAATATCCTCCAGAAAGTAGGGGCAGACCTGCGTGTCTGCCCTAATAATAAGGGCGAACACATAGGTTCGCCCCTACAAACAATAAATACATCTTTATATGTTTATATCAATTCCACCTGCTGCTCGGTGAGGCAATACCAAGCAGGTGCATCCTCTTCTTTATCAGCTCTTTTATCTCCATTGTGGAGAGGCCAATGCCATAGCCGCCTGAAAGGGCAAAGAGCTTCATAAACTCCTCCTCAAGGAGCATCCACTCCTCATCCACAACATCAGAAACACCGTCCCTCGGCATGGTTACAACATTTGACCTTATCAGTGTAAGGAATCTGCCGTCCGGGGCAATGGCGCCGAGGTCAATGCAGAAAGACCTGTTGGGCCTGTTGATATTGATATACCAGCTCCCCACCATGTCAAAGACATCAATATCAAAATAACTGTGTGCATTCTTCACATCAGGCATATCTGTTATATCATATATACGCAGCACAAGCCTTACGCCCGGGCCAAGAAGCCTTTTTGCATCATCATAGCGCTGATTTGTAACCTCCCAGTAGGTAAATGCAAAATAAGGGTCACGCGCCATCAGGACTATCTTATTCTCACCGTAAAAAGGCGGAAGCTCATCTTTCTTTTCAATAGGCAGCGCCTTTTCTTTTACCTTGCCCACATAATACTTTGCTGCCTCTACCAATTCCTCGCCTGATTTTGCAGCAAGCGGTATTGGAGCAGGCATTTCTTCTCTGATAATTTTTGTGGTCTTCTTAATACCTTCTTCACCCTTCACTATCATGGGCTTTCTTACTACTGCTATTGCTTTCTTAACCGCCTTCTTAACAATCTTTTTAGGCTCCCCTGCCTTTACCTTTTTAGCTGTCCTAATAGCAGATGAAAGTATTGCAGCTATAATCTCATCCTTTTTTGCCTTAGCAGGAAGCTTGAGATTTAGCTTCTTTGCCATCTTTTTAAGCTCGGCAACTGTCTTTTTACTCAGCATATTTTTATCCACCTCATCACCCCCTTAAAAAAATCCTTTGCTTAATTCAAAAACTTCCCCCTTTTTGATTGTTATCATAACATATTAGTCATATATTAGTAAATATAAATTTGCATCATTATACCTGCTTGAATCTTTTAGCTATTTTGTCCTTTTTTGTATTTTATTGGAAAGGCTATTGCTTAAATAAAACGACTTAAATACTTGTGTTTTATTAATTACATATGAATGCGTAATTATTTATGACGCTTCATATAAAAGAAATGCTTATGCGTCTTATTTTATTTTTGCGTCCTCTCCCCTCCTGCCTGTCTTTTCTTTAGGCTCTGCTGTCTCAACAGGCAGGTTAACATAAAAACTGCTCCCAACCCCAACCTCGCTCCGAACATCAACAAACCCGCAGTGCTCTGACACTATCTCCTGAACTATTGATAGTCCCAGTCCAGTACCCTCCCTGCCATCACTGCTTTCATGCTTTGTGGTATAAAAGGGATTGAATATGCGATCTAAATCCTCATTGGCTATACCAGTCCCATTGTCCCTCACCTCTATCTGAACATAGCCGCCTTCACCTATCTTACCACAGGGAGAAAGCATGTGTCTCACCTTTCGCGTCGCTATCTCTATCTTCCCAATCCCGTTCACAGCATCCATAGCATTCATTATCAAATTTAACAATACCTGCTTTATCTGCTCCCTATCCACTTTTATCACAGGAAGGCTGTTGTCATACCCCCTCTCTATCTTTATCCCTTTCTTCTTCGCCTGATATTCTATAAATTGCACAGTGTTTTCTATTACTTCATTTATATCTTCTTCCTGAAATACAGGCGTCCTCGGCCTTGAGTAGTCCATTATCTCCCTTAAAAGTTTCTCTATCCTCTCCACTTCCTGCAGGGCATATCTTGGTATCTTTTCTGTAAAGTCCATGTCTTTGCCATATCGTGATGGCAGCAACTGCAGGCAGGCCTTTATGGGAACAAGCGGGTTTCTTATCTCATGGGCAAAGCCTGCTGCTAAGTCTCCTACGGTCTTCAGCCTTTCTATCCTTCTTATTACCAGTTTTGATTCTTTTATCCTCTCCACAAGCTGGGCATTCTGTATGGCAACGCAGGCCTGGCGGCCCAAGGATAGGAATAATTCTATATCCTCATTGGAGTACATACTCCTGTCTCCCTTTGCACCAAGGTTGCAGAAGCCTGTAAGCTGTCCTTTTTCTAAAAAGGGTATAGCTATCTCAGATTCCATTTCTTTAAGTATCTTTATTATTTCCTGAGTTTGTTGTGTGCTCGGATATCTCTCTATCTCCTCTCTTATTGCAACATCTTCTTTTGTAATAAAGTGGCTGATTAAGGAATCTTCCTGTTTTATTTTAATCTTGTTCTTTTCCTCATCAAGGCTATATGATGCCTTCATTGTATATACCTTCTTTTCTTCATCAAACAAAAAGATTGATGCTTTTTTAATCTTGAGTGTCTCAACAAAGGTGTTGATGGTTCTATTCAGAAGCTCATCCAATGTTATAACTGATACCATCTCCTTTGTGAAGTTGGAGAGGACTTTGTAAGGATTGTATTTTTTATAAAACAGGGTATTCTCAAGCGCCCTTTCTGTTCTAAGCTTTAGATTATAGAAGGCAATGGCAGAAACAGCAACTACACTGAGGAGAACGATAGAAAGGGATAAATTGACTGAACCAAGAAAGAACTTCTCGGCCCAGAGGATTATTAAAAAGGCAGGCGCCAATATAAGAAGAAGACCTGCAGAATATACGGTCCCTTTTTTGAGGGCAAAGGTTATCTCCATTAAGCGGTATTTGACTATAGCATAGGCAAGTAATGATATCCAACATACAGCAGCAATATAGCCAAAAGGATAAATACCAATATTATACTTTGGTAAGAAATCAACAATGCCTATGTTAGCAAATAGATAAGCCAACATTAAATATTTTGCTTGATTATATTTAAAGAGATCGTGTTTTTTAACCTTCCTAAAATTTATTAAAAACAAAATGAATGAATATATAAAAAGAACACAAAAGAAAATTATAAAAGAATGATAAAGTATACCAATTTTAGGATAAAAACCCCAGAAGAAGTTATTCATGCCCTTATAGATATAATCTGTCAGGCCAAGGGCTATAAAGGGGAGAGCCATAAGATATAAAGCAAAAACAGGGATTCTACTCTTAATCTTTAAAACCGCTACTGTAAAATGATAAAATGTAATAGGAATAAATATTACGCCAATGAAACCTATTCTTGCCCAAATTATTCCCAAACTTTCATCTTTAGTGGCATACATTCCACTATACCCGAAGAGCCATACTGAAAGACTCATGCACGCTAAAAATAAGGCAAGTTGCTCCTCTTTTTTCGTGTCTTTATACTTAAAAAAAACAAAGTATCCAATTAAACTGATTATTATTCCACTAATTAATTGAGGAAGAAAATATAGATTCATTTTATTTACCCTTTTTGATTTCTGCTTTCTTCTTAAGATTGGTTATACTAACACCCTGAAGTGTTGAGGTTTTTTGCCAGACATAATTCATCTCCCCAAAGGGCCCGCCTGACAATTTAAGTCCACCGTGAGTTGCTAAATAGGATGAAAAATTTACATGCCTTGAATTAATTCTTAAAATCCCACTTTTAGAAAGATTATTCATAAACTTCTTTACATAAGAATTGGAATTCGTCCACGCTGAAAATCTAAGACCGTATTTTTCGCTATTAGCAAGGTTAATCATTTTTTTAAAGATAATATCATCTTTTTTATCTAATGTATTGGCAGATACTTTTACTAATGGTATGAGCGGGAAATATATCTCTTCATTAAATAATTTCATATCCTTTACCTTTGAGTCGTCTTCTATGCTTATAACTGTTGGTGTAATAAATTCGCCTTCTATAGATGGCAACCCTTTATAATTTACTCTATCCCCACCACAGATAAGTTTTGCACCCTTTTGTAGGGCATCTGAAAGGTAATCATAGAATTCCAAAATCTTTGATATAGGAGTTAAGATAGTTTCTGGGTCAGATGGAAGGCCGATTTTGAGCTTTTTTACCTCTTCAATAAACCTTTCTTTAAAGTCTTCAAAGATATCTTCATGAACCATTGCCTTCTTAGGGATCATGCATATCTGAGTAGCACCCATAAAGCCATCAAGAAGAGACTTCACAGATTCCACTAATGGCGCATCCTTCCAGATAAAAACTGTATCATTGCCTGAAAGCTCAAGGATAGGCTTTTTACCCATTTGATATGCTCGAACTCCAACTTCTAAGCCCTTTTTGCTATCTCCTATATAAATAATATCATTAGTGTATTTGCTAACTAACCATTCCTCCATGATCTTTATAGAATTGCCTAATACTATATTAATACTACCTAAAGGTACATTGTTTTCTACCATTGCTTTATATATAATTTCTTTCCAAAGATAAATTGTTGATAAGGGGTTTTTATATGGTGGTTTTATAATTATGGTATTACCTGCAAGAATTGCAAGTACACCGATATACGAACTGCTACAAGGTGCATTTTTAGGTGGGTTTAAACAAACTACTCCATCTGGCCGTCTTGTCCAATAGAAAGACTCATTACCATTCTCGGCTACTTTATTTAATAAATGCGGTAGGTAAAGATCAAGAGCCTCTTTTGTACATACCTTATCCATCCCTGAAAACTCCCACTCTGCGACTTTTCTGGGATGACCTTCTATTATCATTAGTTCTATCAGTTTTTCCTTATTCTCAAGAAGGAGAGCATGTATATCACTCATTATCTTTCTTCTTTTCTTTAAAGAAAAGTTTTTAAAAATCTGAAATGCCTCATATGCTGCTTTTATTGCATTTGCATTTGTGTCTTCCACCCCAACACAGTAGCGGGCAAAGATATAGTCTTTATAATTTGAAGGGATCTCTCCATTTTTTAACTGTCTTATTATTCTAAGCGCTACCTTGGGTTCAGTAATTAACTTATCAGCATAGGGGAAGTATTCATACTTGCCTATGTCTAAGTCTTCACCATTGACTAAGGGTGTAAAGGTTGGGATATCCAATTCTAATTTATGATTATCTTTTTCTGTTTGAATTGTCTCGGATGGTGTCTCTAAAATGGCAGGTTCTTTCATTGGAGGCACCTCCTTAAATTTGGTTAATAAGAGTTAACTTTAGTCCTGTCCACATTTTCGCCGAGGCTTGAAAGCCTCGGCTATCCTAAGTATTGGAAGTTTAGGCATTAAGCAAATACCTCTACCTCACGCATGGCAACAGTAAGCGGCATCCTCCTCTCTGCTCTAACTTCAAGACATTGTTTTATTGCGTCTTTAATGTTTGCCATTGCTTCCTCTTCGGTTTTGCCCTGACTCACGCACCCAGGGATAGATGGACATTCTACAACAAACACTCCATCTTCATCACGATCAATTGTTACAATAAACTTCATTGTCTTTTCTCCATCTTAAGAAATTTTTACCATGCCTTGCCTTGTATTGCACCCGATTTTCTTTATGCAGCGCTTACCTCTAAGGTTACATCTGACAGTCTTGATATCTGTGGAGCAATAGCCCCAATACTGACATAAACTACACTTTGCCCCGCTTCATGTTGCTGTTTTACAATTTTAATATTTGTCTCACAGAGGTCAGGGTCATTTTTTTACCTCTTTTAAAAATTCCTCCCTATATTCTCGTTTTCAAACTGTTCTGAATGAGGTTTAATCGGAAATGTTTAAATGCTTGTACGTTCTTTTTTAATATCTATACTCTCGGAGTCTTTTTCTGTATATTCTTCCACAATGGGTTTTAATATCTTTTCTAAAGGATATACATCAGGATTAAGTATCTCCACCCCTATTAGATTCCCAGTATCATCCAGATCAATGTTAAGATTTTCATTGATTTCGATTGTTCTTCCATGCGTTTTTTCTTGTAGCCTTATATAAAGGGCATTTGCAAAATGGTCATATTCTATCTTCATACCTTCTCCTACTGATTACGGTCAATAATTGTTACAATTCTATATCCTAACAATTCTTGTTTATAAACGATCTTTAATAGTTTATTTCCTAATGCCTTTATCGCAACTTCTCTTCCATCTTCCTGAACATAATGACTATCTGGATTCTCTATTGAATCAATTATTTCAAAGGTTGTAGCCAGTATCTCTCTATTACGGTTCTTCGCATGCCTTGTTAAAATAACCCTTATGTTATTTCTATTTATAATCTTATCCTATTTTCTCGATTAATGCAAGCTAAGAAGACCTCTCGTAAGCAGCAAGTCGTTAGGGAATTTGTCATTCCTGTCCCGTATCAAGTACGGGATAAACTCCAGCAGAAATCCAGTCCTTTCCCTTCCATACACCTGATGTTTTCTTTAATAATTTAAGGTCTTGCAGATCAAATTCTTCAGTTGCATTAAAATAATAATTGGAAGGGTTAAATATTTCAGTCATAGACTACCTCCTGTGCCTTAATTTTTCACCCAACCTTTTCCATCAGCCATTCCTGTATTAATGAGTCTTCGTTCTTGTGAAGTTTCTTTGCCTTGCTCTGTATTTTCTTAAACAATTCTATACTTACTCCAATATATTTCTTTTTCTTAAGGTTAAATTTAATATCTGTTACTTCCCTTACATCATTTAACTCGAATATGTCATGCTCGTCAAAAAAATCACTTGCCTCTGTAATAGTCATTTTTTTATACTTACTTTTTTTCATATCTCCTCCGCTCACGCCTGTTCATATCCCTTGCTGTTACAATCAGTGCCTTATTATCAAGCTTTTTTATAAAAAAGACACAAAGATTGCGTCCCGCCTTTGTCCTGCCGAGGGCATTATACAAATCCTCTCCTTCAATATCCCCACTTTCTCTCTTAAATATTCTGCATTTTCCTGATAATACCTCTTCAACCTCATGTGGAAGAACACTATGCTTCCATGCAAGTTTTTCCACAATAGTATCTAACCAAATTATACCATCTATTACAAATGACAGGTGTAACCTCCATTTATTTTAAAGAAGCTATATACGCAGGCACCAAAAACTATTGGCACCACAGTGACAGGCGCAATAGCATTGGAGTTGATGTAGTAATTGAAAGGGTTAAATATTGCGTGATCCATTGGAGGCGCCTCCTTAAATTTGGTTAATAAGAGCTGACTATAGCATTCACTTTTGCGAACACCGTCAACTTCTAAAACCTCTCCTCACCAAAACCAAAGGGGACCCCCATCCCCAATTAAAAGGCGTGTTAACTTATTAAAAACATACACCATTCAGGATAAGATTGCAAGCATTTTTATTCTCCTTATACCTCAAACTGTTATATATCAGCAGATCTCTTTGACAGGTATTATAATTTAAGGTATAATTACAATATTTTCATGGCCTTATAAAAATAAATACATGGACTAACCCTTGACTGCCATAACCAAAAAACAAAAACAACCAAAAAAACCTATAATAAAAAGACCCTCAGGAAAAGGACGGAAGGTTATCGCAGTATCCGGGAAGATGGAAGCGGCGCTGCTTAATATTGCCAACGGCATTTCTGCGGCAACCGGCGAGACCTTTTTTAAATCCCTTGTCCAGCATCTCGCAAAGACCTTAAATGTAAAATACGCCTTCATCGGCGCATTAGCAGGAAAAGGCTATAATGCGGTAAAGACCATCGCTGTCTGTACTAACGGGAAGATTGCAGATAATTTTGAATATAAATTAGCCAATACACCCTGCGAAAATATTGTTAAAAAAGATCTGTGCTGCTACCCGCGGAACGTTCAACAGATGTTTCCCAAGGATTATCACCTGTCAGAGATGAAAATTGAAAGCTACATTGGGACCCCTCTATCTGATTCAACAGGCCGCATACTCGGGCTGATGGCGCTGATGGATAGCAGGCCGCTTAAGAATCCTGCTTTGGCTGAATCCATGCTCAGCATCTTTGCTGTACGCGCCTCTGCTGAACTTGAACGCAAGCAGGCAGAGGATAAACTCAGAAAATTCTCACACGCAGTAGAGCAAAATCCTGCCCTGATTGTGATAACAGATCCTGATGGCAGTATTGAATATGTTAACCCGAGGTTCACAGAAAAGACAGGTTATTCGCTGGAAGAGGTGATCGGGAAAAACCCCCGTATCCTACAGTCTGGCAAAACCCCTGTCAAAACTTATAAGGACTTGTGGAATACCATTGCCTCCGGCAGGATATGGCAGGGCGAGTTTCTTAACAAAAGAAGGAATGGCGAGCTATTCTGGGAGTACGCCACTATATCTCCAATTAAAGATGCAGGTGGAAATATCACCCATTATATAGCTGTTAATGAAGATATAACAGAACGCAAGAGGCTTCAGGAGCAGTTGCAGCATGCCCAGAAGGTAGAGGCCGTGGGGCAGCTTGCCGGCGGCGTGGCGCATGACTTTAACAATATTCTTACTGCCATAACAGGGTTTGCAACATTACTGCACATAAAGATTGAAAAGGGCAATCCCATGAGATCATATGTAGAGCAGATACTCGCATCAAGCGAGCGGGCTGCAAACCTCACAAGAAGCCTTCTCACATTCAGCAGAAAGCAGATAACAAACCTGAGGCCAGTAATACTAAATGATATCATAAATTCTGTAATGAGGCTCCTGCCCAGAGTTATAAGGGAGGATATAGAACTAAAAACAATATTTACAGAAAAGCCTCTCACAATAATGGCAGACTCAGGCCAGATAGAACAGGTTGTAATGAATCTTGCCACCAATGCACAGGATGCCATGCCTGATGGAGGGGTTTTAACTATTGAGATGAGTCTGGCAGAGATGGATAATGGATTTATAATAACACATGGATACGGCAAGGCCGGAATATACGGCTTAATCTCAGTAGCAGATACAGGAATAGGTATGGATGAAAAGATCAAAGGGAGTATCTTTGAACCCTTCTTTACAACAAAGGAGGTCGGTAAGGGAACGGGCTTAGGGCTCGCAATAGTTTATGGAATAGTAAAGGAGCATAATGGGTATATTAATGTATATAGTGAGATCGGCAATGGCGCTATCTTTCGGATATACCTTCCCTTAATAATGACCGAGGCTGATGAGGCAAGGCCTGTGGAGCATATAATTCTGCCGAGAGGCACAGAGACAATCCTATTGGCAGAGGACGATATAAGCGTAAGGAACCTCATGCGAACTGTACTTGAGGAGCATGGGTATACGGTTATAGAGGCATCAGACGGCCATGAGGCTATAGCGAAGTTTAGAGAAAATAAAGACAGGATTCAGCTTGTTATCCTTGATGTGATAATGCCGAAGAAAAATGGCAAGGAAGTATATGATGAGATAAAAAGGCTCTCGCCTGACATGAAGACGCTATTTATAAGCGGGTATACTGCGGATATTATCAAGAAAAAAGAGATTCAGAAGGAAGGGTTAAATTTTATTTCAAAGCCCATCTCGCCTGTAGATATTTTAAAGAAAATAAGAAGTGTGCTGGACAAATAATTAACATATCCTCGGAAGCTGCTCGCCCATAAGCATATCAATTATCCTTTTGCCGCCGATTCTGGTTTTTAAGATGACTGTGTTCGGGTGCTCGGAGACTACCTCGCCGATAATTGCAGCATCTTTTCCATATTTGTTTTTCCTCATTGCCTTCAATACTGCCTCTGCTGATTTGGAAGAGACTGAGGCAGCGAGCTTTCCCTCATTTGCAACAAACAACGGGTCAAGGCCGAGTATCTCACAGGCGCCCTGCACCTCTGGTTTTATTGGAATCCTATCCTCATAAATAACAATCCCGATATTGGATGATATTGCAAATTCCTTTAGTGTCGTTGCAAGGCCGCCCCTTGTTGGGTCGCGAAGGGCATGAACTGAATCAGTCGCCACAGAGATCATATCAGCAACAAGGCTGTGAAGCGGGGCTGTATCGCTCATTATCGGGCTTTCAAAATCAAGCCCCTCCCGCTTCGCCATAACAGCAATGCCATGGTCGCCGATGGCGCCGCTGACAATAATCTTATCACCGGCCTTCAGGTTATTTGCAGATATATTTACCGGTTTCTCAATGACACCAATACCGGAGGTGTTAATAAATATCTTATCTGCCTTGCCTTTATTTACCACCTTTGTATCACCTGTAACAATCATAACACCTGCATCTTCTGCTGACTTTTTCATTGCAGATAAAATATCCTCAAGCTCCTTTATAGCAAATCCCTCCTCAAGGATAAATCCTGCGCTGATATATAATGGCCTTGCACCGCTCATGGCAAGGTCATTAACAGTGCCATTGATTGCCAGATCGCCAATATTGCCGCCGGGGAAAAAGATGGGGTCAACAACATAGGAGTCTGTTGTAAAGGCAACACGACTATGAATATCAAAGACAGCCTGATCATTTAAAAGCTCAAGATAGGGATTTTTAAAATATGGAAGGAAGTATCTTTCAATAAGCTCGTGGGTTAACTTTCCGCCGCTTCCATGGGCTAATAGTATCTTATCCATTGTTACCTTTTATCCAAGTCTTCTATCCTTATGCCTTAGTTTATATGCATCTTCAAACTTAAGCCTTCCTGCTCTCTTCTTTATCTTTTTAATTTTTTTTCCTTTAAGTGTATCTTCGGTGGCAAGAACATTACATTGTGTCTTATTCTTGGCCTTAAGCCTCTTCATACTAATAGCTCACACAGTTTTTATAAAATCACTCTTTTTCTTGCAAGATTATACCGTTAGCCCAAGCAACAATTGATTCGGCCAAAGATATAGCCTCGTTAATATCTTCAAATGTGATTTCTCCCCAATACCCAGGATATCGAGCCTCTACAGCATAAGGGGTTAACAAACCTGCATTAGCAATTTCTGGTGGCAAACTAATTCCACCGTCATTTGCAATCTCTATTAATGCATCAATATCATGTATTAAGGGAAACTCAATCCTTCTATGAAGAAGAACTGCTTTAAGAGCCTTTTCAGCCGCTTGCTGTGCATGGAAGCAGATTTGCTCTGGTAAGATATTTTCACCGTTCTTCGCTATTCGTGCCAGATTCAGATCGCTTTTGGCATGGATGAGCCAATCTTGTGGAGACCCTGGAATTTTTTTCTCACTTGGCTGATTCATATACTACCTTTCCAGAGCGTAGAACCTCACGATATATCAGGCCTGGTTGGTCAGCAACTTTTTGTAAGAAATTTTCTGAAACTACTATAATGTCCATTGCCATATTGATACCTTGAAGTGCCCGCCGAATTCGTATACTTTCCTTCCGTGGATTAACATGCTCATCCTTAACCACAACCATGATGTCAATATCACTATGAATGTCGGGCTTTCCTTGTACTGTAGAACCAAAGAGAATTACTTTACAAGGCTGCTCAATGCTAATAATCTTCTGAATTGCAGCTTTGATCTTATTTGGCGTAATTGCCCAAGGTGGTCGTATTGTTTTCATGATATCTCACTTAAAAGATTAGTTTATATTACTATCAATAATAGCAGAAAGATGAATAAATCTCAAGAAACGAATTACTTTCCAGCAAACCTATAATATGCCGAGCAGCTTCCCTCTGTAGACACCATGCATGGGCCGACAGGGTTTTCAGGCGTGCATGCCTTGCCAAAGAGCCCGCACTCTGGCGGCTCCTTTAAGCCGCGAAGCACATCCCCGCAATTGCAGC